>CAYPUV010000051.1:0-19802 GCA_964413895.1 uncultured Anaerolineaceae bacterium | reverse complement strand
GGGGGGTAGAGGGGCAAAAAAGAACAAAAATTAGCGTTTCAAACACAAATGCCGAGGAACCAGCCCAAACCTTAAAGGCTTCAAAAACCTTTGGGGTTTGCCCAAAATATGGAGCTGATACCGAAATACGCACTACGAATTATTCTCAACTCAAAAGGTTACATTCCTAATGTCTGAAACAACCTCTTACCTTCGTTCACATCTGCAACAACTGGAATCCGAAGCCATTTTTGTGCTGCGCGAGGTTGCCGCACAATTTGAGCGTCCGGTGCTGATGTTCTCCGGCGGCAAAGATTCCATTGTGATGCTCTACCTGGCGCAAAAAGCTTTCTATCCGGGTAAGATCCCCTTCCCCCTGTTGCACGTTGACACAGGACACAATTTTCCCGAAACACTGGATTTCCGTGACCGGCTTGTTAAAAAACTGGGTGTGGAATTGATTGTGCGCTACGTGCAAGATTCCATCAACCAGGGGAAGGTGCAAGAAGAAAACGGGCCTAACGCCAGCCGCAACGCGCTGCAGACCGTTACTCTGCTTGATGCACTGGCGGAATTCAAATTTGAAGCCGCCATCGGCGGGGCGCGGCGGGACGAGGAAAAAGCGCGCGCCAAAGAACGCTTTTTTTCTCACCGTGACGCTTTTGGGCAATGGGATCCCAAAAATCAACGCCCCGAACTCTGGAATCTGTACAACGGACGCAAAACCCCCGGCGAACATTTCCGTGTTTTCCCTCTCAGCAACTGGACCGAACTGGATATCTGGCAGTACATTCAAAAAGAAGGTATCGAGTTGCCGCCACTCTATTTTTCGCACAAGCGGAAAGTGCTCAACCGCGATGGCGTATGGCTGGCAGTATCAGCGGTGGTGCAACCGTTGGATGGGGAAGTGGTGGAAGAAAAGGTGGTGCGCTTCCGCACCATCGGCGATATGACCTGCACCGGCGCGGTAGAATCGGATGCCAGCAGCATTGAAGATATTGTGCTGGAAGTCGCCTCTGCCCGCATCACGGAACGGGGCGCGCGCGCCGACGACAAACGCTCCGAGGCGGCAATGGAAGACCGCAAACGACAGGGATATTTTTAGAATAGTTTTCAGTTTTCAGTAAATAGTGGTCGATAAAATTTTGACCACTGAAAACTGACTACTGAAAACTGACCACTGAAAACCAAGAACCGGGAACTCAAAACTATGACCCATACCGACCTTCTCCGATTTACCACTGCCGGCAGCGTGGATGATGGCAAAAGTACGCTCATTGGCCGGTTGCTGTACGACACCAAAACCATTTTTGAAGACCAGATGCAGGCGGTGGAACGCGCCAGTCGCAAGCGTGGTGATGAGTATGTTGACCTTGCCTTGCTCACTGATGGATTGCGCGCCGAGCGCGAGCAAAAAATCACCATCGACGTGGCCTATCGCTATTTTGCCACCCCCAAACGCAAATTCATCATCGCCGACACGCCCGGTCACATCCAGTACACCCGCAATATGGTCACCGGCGCATCCACCGCCGAACTGGCCATCATTCTCATCGATGCCCGCAAAGGGGTGGTCACGCAAAGCAAGCGCCACACCTTCCTCGCCACCCTGCTGCGCATCCCCCACATCGTCGTCGCCATCAATAAAATGGACCTGGTAGATTACCGCCAGGAGGTGTATCAGCGCATTGTGGCTGAATACCGCGACTTTGCCGCCCGCCTGTCGGTGCAGGACATTGTTTTCATCCCTATTTCCGCCCTCAAAGGAGACAACGTTGTTGAACCGAGCCAGAACACGCCCTGGTACGATGGCACAACCCTGCTCCACCATCTTGAAACGGTGAACGTGGGCGCGAGCCGCAATCTGGTGGACTTCCGTTTCCCCGTGCAATACGTCATTCGCCCCAATCAAGATTTCCGCGGCTTCGCCGGGCAAATCGCTTCCGGGCGCATTACGCCGGGGGAAGAAGTGGTTATTTTCCCCAGCGGACTGCGCAGTCACGTCAAGTCTATCATTACCCTGGCTGGCAATTTGCCGGAAGCGGCGGCGGGCGATTCGATAGTGTTGACGCTGGAAGACGAAATCGACGTTAGTCGCGGCGATATGATTGTTCGCACGCACAACCTGCCCCATCTCAGCAACCAGCTCGACGCCACCCTCTGCTGGATGAATAAAACGCCAATGAACCCGCAGGGGACATACTGGCTGCAGCACACTACCCACACGGTCAAAGCCTTCATCTCAGAACTCAATTATAAAATTGATGTGGACACCATGCACCGTGACCCCGCCGATACCCTGATTCTCAACGAAATTGGGCGGGTGCAAATTACCACCGCCAACCCACTCTATTTCGACCGCTATCAACTGAATCGGGCAACCGGCGGGTTTATTTTGATTGATCCGTACACCAACGTCACTGTTGCGGCGGGAATGATTCGCGGCAAATCGCGCCGGGTGGGAGACGTGATCGGCACGGAAGAAACAGAAACCCCCGCAACAGCTGCTGCTCGCCGGAAGTCATCGGATGTGGTATGGCAGGCCACCGAAGTGACTCGTGAAATGCACGAAGCTGTCAACGGGCACAAAGCTGCCGTGCTCTGGTTCACCGGATTATCCGGCTCCGGCAAGTCTACTGTTGCCAAAAACCTGGAGCGACGCTTGTTTGAGCTGGGCGCACACACCGTATTTTTAGATGGTGACAATATACGGCACGGGTTGAACGGCGACCTCGGTTTTAGCGATGCCGACCGACGGGAGAACATTCGCCGGGTGGGAGAAGTGGCGCGCATTGGATTCGAACACGGTAACATCGTACTGTGCAGCTTCATCTCTCCCTTCCAGAATGACCGCGATTTTGCTCGCTCGCTGCTGCCGGAAGAACGGTTTTTTGAAATTGCGGTGCAGTGTGATCTGGAAGTCTGCAAACGGCGTGACCCCAAAGGCCTCTATGCCAAAGCCTTGCGCGGCGAAATAAAAAACTTCACCGGTATTTCTGCCCCGTATGAAGCCCCCGCCGACCCGGAACTGGTGGTGGAAACCGATTTGCAGAGTACAGAAGAAATAGTGGAACAATTATTGGAATTGCTGCGGGAAAAGGGCATTATCAGCACATAATGCGTAATGTGCGGCAGGTACGCACGAGACACAAAACCCGAAACTCGAAACACAAAACACGGAACCGATTTATGGGAACATTCAGCATCCGTATTGAAAAAGACTACATCAATTTTTCATCGGCTCATTTTATTACCTATGAAGGGACGCGCTGCGAAGCGCTGCACGGACACAACTTCACTACTCGATTGGAATTGGTTGGCACTCTGGATGAGAACGATTACGTGCTTGATTTTATAAAAACCAAAAAACTGCTCAAAAACATTTGTGATGAAATTGACCATCGCGTGTTGCTTCCTGCGCAGAGCAAAAAGATAAACGTGGCCCGGCAGGGAAACAGCGTCACCGCCCAATACCAGGATCGTTTTTATCAATTTCCGGCCCAGGATGTGGTTGTGTTGCCCATCCCTAACGTTACCGCTGAGATGCTGGCTCGCTATCTCTGTGGGCGAATGAAAGACGCTTTGGAAGAACTGGGGGTGGCCAATCTCTCCCATATTGCTCTGGAAGTAAGTGAATCGCCGGGGCAGGGAGCGACCTACGCCGAAGAATTTTAGATACGGGACCCTGAAATATAATGAAACATGAAACCGTTTATATTGCTCTGGGGAGCAATCTGGGTGACAAACGCCTCAACCTTATTGAAGCGCTCAATCAATTACGTGAGCACGTCACCATCGAGCAAATGTCTTCGATATATGAAACCGAACCGGCCTACGTTACCGAACAGCCGCGTTTTTACAACATGGTTTTGCGGGGACAAACAACACGTTCACCTCATGCACTGTTGCGCGCCCTGAAAAACATCGAACGCCGATTAGGGCGGGAGCAGGCCGCCCGGTTCGGGCCTCGGTCCATTGACCTGGACATTTTGCTGTACAGCGACCTGCGCATCAACACCGCCAATTTAACCGTTCCCCATCCGCGAATTGCCGAGCGCGCTTTTGTGCTGGTTCCATTGGCGGAGATTGCCCCGGAACTTGTCATTCCAGGGCAAACACAGCCGGTGTCTGCCTTGCTGGCTTTATTGCCAGCGGGTGGCCAGGGGCAGGTTGTACGAAAAATTCAACACCTGGCTCCACAATTCACCCACGATGTTCAAGAGGATCTGCCCACGGCGCATCTGAGCCTCACCCGCGTGGGCGTGAGTGGTTTGCGACGCATTGTCCACCTTAGCGGCGAGAAGGGGAGTGGGCTATTTTATACCGAAATGGACTTGTTTGTGCAATTGCGCCCCGACCAAAAAGGGGCACACATGTCTCGCTTTAGTGACACCGTGGAAGAAATCATCGACGAAATTGCCAACGAAAGATTCCGCACGTTGGAAACGTTGGCCGAGCGACTGGCCCAATGCGTGCTGAAAGACCAGCGCGCCCTCCGCTCCGACGTGCGTATTCGGGCGCAACTTCCCATGCGCCGGCACGCACCCGTTTCTGGCAAACCCACCCAGGAAATCTACACGCTCATTGGCATTGCTGCCGCCACAGAAGCGCGAGTGGCCCATTTGGTGGGAGTAGAGGCAGAAGGGATGATGGCCTGCCCGTGCGCGCAAGATATGGTCGCCACTCAGGCAAGAGAACAACTGGCTGAAATTGGATTTGATGCCGCTGACATCAATCGCATTATGGATGTGGTTCCCGTTGCCACCCACAACCAGCGTGGGCGCGGCACGCTGATAGTTGGCACTGACCAGCCCATTCAAGCCCCTGACCTGGTTCGGATTGTAGAAAACGCAATGAGCAGCGAAAACTACGACTTACTCAAGCGCCCCGACGAATTATTTGTAGTTACAAAAGCACACCGCCACCCCCGTTTTGTGGAAGACGCCGTGCGCGAAATTATCGCCGGCCTGGTAGAAATGTACCCCGATCTGTCAGACAACACATTTGTACTGGCACACCAACGCAATATGGAGACCATCCACAAACATGATGTTTACGCCGAGCGAATGGGGACACTGGGAGAACTTCGGGCAGAAATGACCGGCAAAAATTATATCACTGCCCACACCTCGCTTGATGCGTGGTTGGGTCAGCAGCTTAATCATCCGGGAAACGTTCTGCCCGGGTCATATTAATCGTCAATTCTAGGGAACTGAAAATGGACATTCGCATACTTTCCGCTGTCGATGTACGTGCTGCGCTGCCGATGTCCGCCGCCATCGAAGCGATGCGCCGCGCCTTTGGACAGCTTTCAGCAGGGCAGGCAGATGTGCCCCTGCGCGCGCGCGTGGCAACTGAAAAAGGTGTCACCTTGTTGATGCCTGCTTATTTGCCGCAAAGCCGTGCGCTGGGCGTAAAAATTGTTTCTGTTTATGGGGACAATTCAACGCTGGGCCTGCCGGTGGTATCGGCGGCGGTGCTGGTGCTGAACCCGAAAACTGGCCTGCCGCTGGCGTTGATGGACGGCAATAGTCTCACCGCTATTCGCACCGGAGCGGGTGGGGGATTGGCCGCCGACCTGCTGGCACGCCAGGATGCACACACAGTGGCGTTGTTTGGTGCAGGGGTACAGGCGCGTGCGCAGTTGCAGGCCGTAATGACCGTGCGCCCCATTGAACAAGTGCATCTTATCAGTCGCACGCGGCAATCGGCGCAAAAGCTGGCCGACGAGATTGCCGGTTGGCAGAACGCACCTCGCGTTGTACTGGCCACGTCACCCCGGCAAGCGGTACAGCACGCCGATATTGTCATTACTGCCACAACGTCTGCCACCCCCGTTTTTGATGGCAGCGATTTACAGCCGGGGACCCACGTTACCGGGGTGGGGTCGTACACCCCGCAAATGCAAGAAGTGGATGCTGTGACCGTCAATCGAGCGCGGGTGGTGGTTGATTCCCGTGTCGCCTGTCTGGCCGAAGCGGGCGATCTCATCATCCCCAATGCGGAAATCGCCGCCGAGCTGGGCGAAATTGTCAATGGCACGCAACCCGGTCGGTTGGATGACGAAGAAATCACCTTTTTTAAATCGGTGGGGGTTGCCGTGCAAGATGCTGTCGCTGCGGCGGCCGTGCTGGCCCAGGCGCAAGCCCGGAACCTGGGGACGGTTGTTAATCTTTAAATAAGTAATGCAATGTTGTAAACCGTGGTGCGTAACAGCAGTAACGGATTACGCACGCACATATATCTAATATCTATTCAGGATGAGTGGCCAATGACCAACAAAAAATTACCCAAAAACAGTGATGTCGTTATTATTGGCGGGGGAGTGATGGGGATGAGTACTGCCTATCATCTGGCAAAGCGGGGCGGGGTGAGCGTGACGCTGTTGGAAAAAGCGCCTTCCTTTGGCGAAGCTTCTACCGGCAAGTGTGCCGGAGGGGTGCGCCATCAATTTTCCACCGCAGTGAACATCCGTCTGTCACAAGAGAGTTTCAAAATGATGGAAGCTTTTGCGGACGAGTTAGGACAGGAAGTTGATTTGCGCCGGATTGGCTACCTGTTTTTGCTTGATAATGAGCAGGACATGGCGCAATTTCGGGCAAATGTGGCGCTGCAAAACCAACTGGGAGTGGAATCGGTGGTGTTGTCCCCAGACGAATTGGCCCGTCGATTGCCCTATCTCAATTTAGAAGGCATTGTGGGCGGTACATTTTTTGCAGAGGATGGCCTGGCCGATCCGAACAGCATGGTGCAGGGATACGCACGCGGTGCGCGTCGGCACGGGGCCAGGCTATTCACCGATACAGAAGTGACCGATATTTTGGTGGACGGTGGCAAGATTCGGGGTGTGGTCACTCCGCAGGGAACCATCGCTACCGAGACGGTGGTCGTTGCAGCTGGCGCGTGGTCGGGGCAGATTGGAGAGATGCTGGGGGTTACGTTGCCCATCGTTCCGGTACGGCGTCAAATTGCTGTCACCCGTCCTCTGCCAGAATTAAAATCACTTGAACTGACCTTCATCCTCTTTTTTGGAGAGTCGCTTTACTTTCACCCGGAAGGCGAGGGCATTTTAACAGGAATGTCTAATCCCAATGAGCCGGTTGGGTTCAACGAGACAGTTGACCCTGCCTGGACGTTAAACCACATTGAACATGCCATTCATCGGTTTCCCTTGCTAGAAAAGGCCCAGTTGCTCACCGAATGGGCGGGGTTGTATGAAGTAACGCCAGACCATCAGGCTATTTTGGGGCGTTTGCCTGGCGTGGACAACGCTGTGTGCGTGGCGGGCTTCAGCGGGCACGGCTTTATGCATGGCCCCGTCTGCGGGCTGCTAATGGCAGAGGAAATTTTAGATGGTCGCGCGCACACGGTGAATATCGACGCGTTGCGGTACGAGCGATTTGTACGGGAGGGTGCTGGTACGGGCGAATTTAATGTCGTTTAATGACTCACCTTGTAAGGTCAGTTAATGAGTACAACTAGATTAGACCTAATTCTTTTTCTCCAAAGAGCGATCTTAAATCGCTCTTTTTTCATTCTTTGTGCTTGGCGCGACGGATAGAATTTTACCTTCACTTATAGTATTCTGTTATCAAATGATGCTCTCAAAAGTAAGGAATTGAACTGTGGATGAACGCCGAGTGTTCATTGTGGGCAAATCAATATTTTCCGAAACACTGGGACAATTATTGGCCGGCACAAAAAACGTGAGTGTGGTTGGCACCGCACCCACTGTCGAAGAAGCAATGCTTGTGCTGCACACAGACAGCGTCGACGCAGTGATTACGACTATTGACGCAGATGAGACAGCGGGCGATGAGGTGTGCCGCTTGCTGGCCCGCTACCCCAACTTGCCCCTTATCCGCATCAACCTTACATCGAACACGGTTCAAATTATCACCAGCCGTCAGGTTGACGCCCGTCGTTCTGATTTACTGGCGGTGATTGCAAACTTGCCGGTATTGAAAACAAAACTTGAGGAGGAATAGCCTATGCAACTGAGACGTGTTTTTTCACTGTCGCCTGCCAGAACAGGCTTAACGGTTCTGCTTCTGGTGGGCAGTTTATTGGTCATCCTGGTTTATCAGGCCGCCGCCGCCCCGCCCGCGCAATCGCCGGGCGATGGGGAAACGATTTTTGGACAAAAATGCGCGGCCTGTCACACCATCGGCGGAGGAAAACTGGTTGGCCCGGATCTGAAAGGCGTCACCACGCTACGTGACACCGACTGGCTGACGCGCTGGATCTCTGCCCCGGACAAAATGCTGGCAGAAGGCGATCCCATTGCTACCGACCTGCTTCAGGAATACAACAACGTTCCAATGCCCAATTTGGGATTGTCAGACCCAGAAGTGGCTGCGTTAATTGCTTATTTTGAGGCACAAGATGGCACATCAGCCGCCCCGTCCCCGCCGCAACCGGCGGAGGCCCAACCCGCCGCCAACGCTCAGCCGGCGCAATCCGGCGCCGCTTCCGCATTTGCCGATGGCAACGCTGACTTTGGCTACCAGTTGTTTGTGGGAGAAGTCCCTCTGGCAAACGGCGGCCCGGCTTGCATTTCGTGCCACAGCGTCAACACCATCCAGGGATTGGGCGGCGGCACGCTGGGGCCCAACCTGACTCAGGTTTACGGTCGATATGGTGATGCTGGCCTGGCGGCAACCCTGACGAGCCTGCCGTTTCCCACGATGCAGGGCGTTTTTGGCGACCATCCGTTGACTGAAGCAGAAGCTTCGCACCTGTACGCCTTTTTCATTCAAGCAGACCAATCGACCACCCAACCGGTAAAATCTGGTAATTTTGTATGGCTGGGGCTGGGTGGGTTTGTTCTTTTGCTTGCCTTAAGCCAACTAATCTGGATGAAACGATTGAACGGGGTACGCAAACCCCTGGTAGGGAGCTAAAAAATGAGCTGGATTAAAGATATTATCGACCCCAAAACCCGTCAATGGGAAGAATTCTATCGCAATCGCTGGCAGCACGATAAAGTTATTCGCAGCACGCACGGCGTCAACTGCACCGGGGGTTGTTCCTGGGGCGTGTATGTTAAAGATGGCGTCATTACCTGGGAAATGCAGCAGACTGACTATCCTGTCCTGGACAAGTCCCTCCCCCCCTACGAACCACGCGGCTGCCAACGTGGTATTTCCGCTTCGTGGTACATTTACAGTCCCATTCGGGTGCGCTACCCCTACATGCGCGGCGCATTGATGGATTTGTGGCGCGCGGCACGGAAAAAACACGATGATCCCGTTGCCGCCTGGCAGTCAATTGTCGAGAACGCCACCGACCGCGCCAGCTACCAGAAAGCGCGTGGCAAAGGCGGCTTCCGACGCGCCTCATGGGATGAAGTGCTGGAATTGATTGCTGCATCGAATGTTTACACCATTAAAAAATACGGGCCAGACCGGGTGGTAGGCTTCTCGCCCATCCCGGCGATGTCGCAGCTCAGTTATGCCGCCGGTTCGCGCTTTTTGCAATTGATGGGCGGCATTGCCCTCAGCTTCTACGATTGGTATTGCGACCTGCCCCCCGCCAGCCCGGAAATTTGGGGCGAACAAACCGACGTGCAGGAAAGCGCAGACTGGTACAATAGCAAATTCATTGTGGCGATGGGGTCGAACCTCAATATGACCCGCACGCCCGATGTGCATTTTATCTCCGAGGCGCGGCACAACGGCTCAAAATTTGTGGTGCTTTCCCCCGATTTCAGTCAGGTTTCCAAATACGCCGATTGGTGGATCCCCGTCAACGCCGGTCAGGATTTGGCTTTCTGGATGGCGGTCAACCATGTCATCCTCACCGAATATTTTGTGCAAAAACAAACCCCCGCCTTCAACAGCTACCTCAAACAGTACACTGACTCCGCCTTTCTGGTGCAGATTACCGAAGATGAGGATGGCTATCATGCCGGGCGCTTCCTGCGCGCCAACAAAATTGCGCGTTATAAAGATGAAGAGAATGGCGACTGGAAATTCCTGTTGTTCGATGAGGCAACAAAATCTCCCAAAATGCCAAAAGGAATGGTGGGACACCGCTGGCAATCACAAAAAGGGCAGTGGAATTTGGAACTGAAGGATGGGCTGGATGGTTCCCCCATCGACCCTGTGCTGTCATTCATTGATGACCACGATGCTGTGCTAGAAATCGATCTTGAAGATTTTTCAAATAATAATGCTGCCATCCGACGTAGCGTGCCGGTGAAACACATCGAAACTGCCACCGGAACCGTCGCCGTGACCACCGTTTTCGACCTGCTGATGGCGCAATTTGGGGTGGGACGGGGGCTGTCGGGGGCGTATCCCACCAATTACAACCAGTCAGAGCACACCTACACTCCCGCCTGGCAAGAGAAATTCAGCGGCATCGACCGGGAAACGGTGATAAATTTTGCCCGTCAGTTTGCCGACACCGCCGAAAAAACCGGTGGGCAATGTACCGTCATCATCGGCGCGGGGATCAATCACTGGTATCACAACAACCTCATTTACCGCTCGGCCATTACTGCCCTGATGCTGTGTGGTTGTATTGGCAAAAACGGCGGAGGACTGGCGCATTACGTGGGACAAGAAAAAGTGGCGCCTATTGCCGCCTGGAAAGAAGTGGCGATGGCCGTCGACTGGGGCGGTCCACCACGTGTGCAAAACGCCCCCACCTGGCATTACATCCACTCTGATCAGTGGCGGTATGAAGGCGGCTTTGCCAAATATAGCTCGCTGAAGGGGGACAATTCCTGGACTGGCGGGCACACTGCCGACGCCAACGCACGCGCGGTGCGAATGGGTTGGCTGCCCTTTTATCCTCAGTTTGAAAAAAATAGTTTGGAAATTGTGAAAGAAGCGCAGGCAAATGGCGCTAAAACCAACCAGGAAATCATCGATTATGTGGTTGGGCAGCTCAAATCGCGCAACCTGCGCTTTGCCGCTGAAGACCCGGACATGCCAGAAAACTGGCCTCGCGTGTGGTTTATCTGGCGCGGCAACGCCCTGATGTCCAGTGCCAAAGGGCACGAATACTTCTTGCATCACTACCTGGGCACACACACCAACGCCATTGCCGAAGAAGAAGGAAAAGGCACGCTGGAAGAGCTGGTTTGGCGAAACCAGGTTGCTGGCAAATTCGACCTGGTGGTAGACATCAATTTTCGTATGGATACCTCGGCGCTCTATTCAGACATTGTGCTGCCCACTGCTCACTGGTACGAAAAAGACGACCTTAACTCCACCGACATGCACTCTTTCATCCATCCCCTTTCAGAAGCCGTGGCGCCCAGCTGGGAAGCTCGCAGCGACTGGGAAATCTTCAAAGCATTCGCCAAACGGGTGAGCCAGCTCGCCGAAAAGCACCTGCCGGAACCGATACTCGACCTGGTGTGCGCGCCACTGGCGCACGATTCCCCCGCCGAAATCGCCCAGCCGAACGTGAAAGACTGGGCGAAAGGGGAATGTGACCCCATCCCCGGCAAAACCATGCCCAATATGAAGGTGGTGCTGCGCGATTACAAGAACCTTTACCACCGCTTCATCTCTTTCGGTCCCAATGCCAAAAAATCCGGTCTGGGTGCGCACGGCGTTCACTGGGAAATCGATGACATGTACGATGATATGCTCACCACGCATCCCACCGTACAGTGGGGCGGCAAGAAATATCCCTCGCTAGATGACGTGAAGCACGCCATCAACACCATTCTGCGTCTGGCCCCGGAAACCAACGGCGAATCCGCCTACCGCGCCTTCAAAGCGCAGGAGAAAAACGTGGGTCTGCCCCTGGTCGACCTGGGCGAAGGCGCACGCAGCGTTACGATGACCTTTGACGACCTGAAACGCCAGCCCCGCCGATTGCTGACCAGCCCCTGCTGGTCTGGGTTGATCAACGATGGACGCGCCTACTCCCCCTTCTGCATCAATGTGGAGCGGCTGGTTCCCTGGCGTACCCTCACCGGGCGGCAGCAATTCTACCACGACCACGAAGCCTACCTCGCTTTTGGCGAAAACCTGCCCACCTACAAACTCAAAGCCACTGCCCAACAGTACGGCGACCTGAGAAACACCGAAACCGACGACAATAGCATTACCCTCAATTACCTGACGCCGCATGGTAAATGGCATATTCACTCCACCTACGCCGATAACCTGCGGATGCTCACCCTGTCGCGCGGGTGCGACCCCATCTGGCTAAATGATAAGGACGCGGCAGAAATCGGCGTCGTCGATAACGACTGGGTAGAAGCGTTTAACGACCATGGTGTGGTTGCCACGCGCGCGATTGTCAGCGCCCGCATTCCGCGCGGGGTGTGCATTCTCTACCACTCACCAGAGCGTACTATTTCCGTGCCCAAATCGCCTTTGCGCGGTCATCGACGGGCGGGGGGCCACAACAGTCTCACCCGCGTTCGCCTGAAACCCCTGTTGATGATTGGCGGGTACGGACAGTTTACCTACGCCTTTAACTATTGGGGTCCCACTGGCGTCAACCGCGACACCTTTGTTAAAGTGCGCAAAATGCCGGGCAAGCCGCAATTTTAGTGTCAAAAGGAGCCATAAGAATGAATGTAAGAGCGCAAATTTCAATGATGTTCCATCTGGACAAATGTATTGGGTGTCATACATGCAGCATCGCCTGCAAAAACATCTGGACTGACCGTCAGGGCACAGAATATATGTGGTGGAACAATGTAGAAACTAAACCCGGCACCGGTTATCCAACCCAATGGGAAAATCAGGACAAATACAGAGGGGGCTGGGAACAAAAAGACGGCAGCGGGTTGCACCTGCGCGCCACCGACAAAGTGCGCGGCTTCACCAATATTTTTCACCAACCCTACCTGCCCACCATCGATGACTATTACGAACCGTGGACTTACCAGTACAGTGACCTGTTCAACGCGCCCGCCAGCGATGACCAACCCACCGCCCGCCCCATCTCACTGATTACCGGTCAACCAATGGACATTGAGGCTGGCCCTAACTGGGACGACGATATGAGCGGCTCGTCCATCTACGCCGCCAACGACCCCGATTTTGCGGGACTGAGCGACGCGGAGAAACAAGCCTTTTTTGAAATGGAGCGGATGGTCTTCTTCTACCTGCCACGCATCTGCAACCATTGCCTCAACCCTGCTTGCGTGGCGGCGTGCCCTTCTGGCGCGCTCTACAAACGGGGCGAAGATGGTATTGTTCTGGTGAACCAGAACGTTTGCCGCGCCTGGCGCTATTGCGTTTCGGCCTGTCCCTACAAAAAAGTGTACTATAACTGGAAATCAGGCAAGTCGGAAAAATGTATCCTCTGCTTCCCACGACTGGAAAGCGGACAGGCGCCGGCATGTTTCCACTCCTGCGTGGGGCGCATTCGCTACCTGGGGGTGGTGTTGTACGATGCGGACCTCATTGAAAAAACCGCCGCTGCGCCCGACGACCAATTGGTAGACCTGCAACGCAAGATGATTTTAGACCCATTTGACCCCCAGGTTATTGCCCAGGCAGAGAAAGATGGCGTGCATCATTCGGTTGTTGAAGCCGCTCAAAAGTCGCCGGTGTACCGCTTTGTAAAAGAGTGGCAGCTTGCTCTGCCCCTCCACCCCGAGTTTCGCACCCTGCCGATGCTCTTCTACATCCCGCCCCTGCTGCCGGTGCTGGCTTACGTGGAAAATGGAACCTATAACGTAGACGCAAAAGAGTATTTCGGCTCGCTGGACAAAGCCCGCGTCCCACTGAAGTATATGGCACGCCTGTTTTCGGCCGGCAATGAAGAACATCTCCGCAAAACCTTTGAAAAACTACTGACCGTCCGTATGTACAAACGCGCCGAGCATGTGGGCGATATAAAACCGACCCGCCTGGAAGCGATGATGCAAGCCACCGGATTGACTCCCGAAATCTGTGAGGAAATCTTCCGCCTCACCTCTCTACCAACCTTCGATGAAAGATTCGTCATTCCACCGATGCACCGCGAATACGCCACCGAACTGATGGGCGATCCCTACACCTTCAAGGCTGAAACCGGCGTTGGCTTCCGGGACAAACCGCAGCGAGGACTGTAAACGATGGAAAAACAACGAGATTTGTATCACTGTTTTGCCGCGCTTTTGAACTATCCAACCCCCGACCTGGTCGATCAGGCGCGTACTTGTGCCACCCTGCTAACGCTAGATTATCCGCAAGCAGCCGCATGGGTGCGGGATTTTCTAGCCTTCGCCAGGAAAACGCCGTCGGGGCGACTGGAAGAAATCTACACCGCCACCTTCGATGTGAACCCCACCTGTTTTATTTATGCGGGCTACATTCTCTTTGGCGAAAGCTTCAAACGGGGAAAGTTCCTGGTTCGATTACAGGAAGAATATCGTCAGCGCGGGTTTTCCTGGGGCAATGAGTTGGCCGACCACCTGGCGGTGATGGTGCGCTTCCTGGCAGTTTTGGATGACGATGATGAAGAATTGGCCCAGTCACTGGTGCAAGACTGTTTGCTGCCAGTGTTCACAAAAATGCTGAGCAACTTCAACCTCGATGCGGAACACCCCCATCCATACAGCCAGGTTTTGCGCGCGCTGGTGATGGTTCTGGAACGAACACTGCCCCCGGTCCCACTTGGCGAAGCGCTTGTGATGCACAACCAGGGATGAGGCCCGGTCAATCAATGCGTGATCAAGAATGAAATTCAAGTAAAGGAGGAACAATGACGCTTGAGCAATTACTTTATGGTGTGTTTCCGTATGTAACCATAGTTCTGGCTATTGTGGGAACCATCTGGCGGTACTGGGGCAACCGGTTCTCATATTCCAGCTTGTCGTCGCAATTTTTAGAGAACCGGCAACTGTTTTGGGGGTCGGTCCCCTGGCATTACGGCATTGTGGTGGTTTTGTTGGGGCATTTGGTGGCGTTTCTGCTGCCCCGCTCCGTACTGGCGTGGAATGGCGTCCCCTGGCGACTTTACGTGTTGGAGGCTTCGGCGCTGGCGTTTGGGATTTCAACCCTGGTTGGGTTGGTGCTGTTGATTATCCGCCGGGCGAACAGTCCGCGTCTTTGGCAAGTGACATCAGTAATGGATGTTGTGTTGCTGCTGGCGTTGTTGGCACAGGTGGTGGCCGGGGTGTGGACAGCTATCTTCTACCGTTGGGGATCGTCCTGGTTTGCCGGGTTTGCCGCACCGTATCTGTGGTCTATCTTTAAGCTCAATCCCGATATTGCACTGGTGAGCAACTTGCCGTGGATGGTACAGGTTCATATTGTCGGTGGATTTGTCATTCTGGCACTGCTGCCGTTCACCCGTCTGGTTCATTTCCTGTCGTTCCCATATGCGTATCTGTGGCGACCGTATCAGGTGGTAATCTGGAATCGTCGCCCGGCACGGGAGGCGTAATTACACGCGCAACCCCGGTCGCGGTCGTTTGCAGAATTTGGTTATTGGTGAAATCTCTCCACGCCCTCACAAAAGGATGGAAGCGGGGAGGATGAATAGCGACCAACTATCTATATTTTTGGGAGAATATTCTGATGAAAGCACTAAAAGGCAATCCTAACGAAGGACTATTCGGTGCAACACTGGGGTTTTTCATTGGTTTTGCAGCAGTTTCGCTGTTTGGCCCCACCGCTCACAAATTTAAGGATGTAATGCAGTTAACACCGGTGATGGTGGGATTGCTGGTGGCAATGCCGTCCCTTTCCGGGTCTCTCTTGCGCATCCCCTTTTCCGCCTGGGTAGATACCACCGGTGGACGGAAGCCATTTTTTGTGTTGTTGATTTTGTCTATTGTGGGGATGACCGGCTTGTTTGCGGTGATTTACCTGCTTTATCCCAATCAGTTGAGTACAGGGCTTTATCCCTTGCTGCTTCTGTTGGGGCTGTTGAGTGGCTGTGGTATCGCCACATTTTCGGTGGGCATCAGTCAGGTATCATACTGGTTTCCGCAAAATCGCCAGGGCTGGGCGCTGGGAACGTATGCTGGCATCGGTAACATTGCACCAGGGTTGTTCTCATTTCTGCTTCCACTGGCGTTGAGTGGCTGGGGATTAGCCGGGTCGTATCTGGCGTGGCTGGTCTTCTTGGTGGTGGGGACTGGTTTGTATTTTCTTACCGGTCGCAATGCCTGGTTTTTCCAGTTAAAAAGCCAGGGTGAAGATGATGAAACGGCACAACAGATCGCCCGTCAACGGGGGCAGGAGTTGTTCCCGGCGGGGTCTTTGGTGGATAGCTTGAAAATTTCTGCCAAAGTGTGGAAAAACTGGGCGCTGGTGGCCATTTACTTTACCACATTTGGTGGCTTTATTGCGCTGACTGCCTGGCTGCCCACGTATTGGAAATCTTTTTTTGCGGTGCCAGCCGTAACTGCCGGCATGTTGACCGCGCTGTATTCCATTTTGGCCTCGGTCATTCGCATTGGGGGTGGCTCTATCTCAGACCGCATCGGCGGAGAGAATACAGCCTTGCTATCGTTATCTACGATGCTGGTAGGTGCATTACTGATGACCATTTCTCAAAATTATGCTCTGTCGGTGGTGGGCGAAATATTGATGGCTGTGGGGATGGGCGTGGGTAATGCTGCTGTGTTCAAACTGGTGCCACAAGAAATTCCAGAGGCGGTTGGAGGTGCTGCCGGCTGGGTCGGCGGGCTAGGGGCATTCGGCGGATTTGCCATTCCACCATTAATGGGTATATTTGTTCGTAACCAGGGCGCTGTTGGATACGCCACCGGTTTTGTTGTTTTTATTGCCCTGGCGTTGATTTCTCTGGTGATGGCTTATGTTTTGAAGCAGGCTCGCCTTGCTCACATAGCAGCAACAGTTTCTGGTTCTGCACGTTAATCACCGCATACACCAATTTCCAATATCACCATCGACTCACCTGTACCACCATCGCCCAACTGATGGTGGTGCTTGCTTTTCCATCATATTTTGTAAATTCTAAGGAAGGAAGCTATGACAGACCATACTTCAATTACCGGGGCTGGGGGCGCGCTCCCTCCAAAACTGGACACCACCGTTGAGCATATTCAATCTGAGTATCAAGGCGCACAAGGCCGCATCAGTTACCGCATCGATGGCACAACGTTGCAAGTTGTCACCATTCAGCTTCAACCCGGTGAGGTGGTCTATTCTGAATCAGGGGGGATGAGTTGGATGAGCGGCAATGTAGAAATGAAAACTCACACTGGCGGCGGGCTGGGCAAAGTGATAAAACGTGCCTTTTCCGGCGAATCGTTGTTCATCACCGACTTTTTTGTGAATCGCGGCACAGGAATTGTGGCCTTTGCCAACGAATTCCCCGGCAAAATCATCCCCTTTAATTTGGAGCCGGGGCAAAGTATTATTATGCAGAAAGATGCGTTCATGGTTGCCGAAAAATCGGTTGATTTGGACATTCACTTCCGCAAGAAACTGGGAACGGGACTGTTCGGGGGGGAAGGATTTATCATGCAACGCGCTACCGGGCCAGGGTTGCTCTTTGCTGAGCTTGATGGTGAGGTGGTGGAGTACAATCTAGAAGCCGGACAAGTGCTAAAAGTAGACACGGGCTACGTAGCCATGCTTGAGCCGTCGGTAAAGTTTGATGTGACAATTGTAAAAGGCTTCAAGAATATTCTGCTGGGCGGAGAAGGATTATTCCTGGCTCGCCTGGAAGGGCCGGGGCGCGTGTGGTTGCAAACAATGCCGATGACTAAGTTGGCAAACAAAGTGCTGCAATACCTGCCCAAAGCTAAGGGCGGATCCGGTGGTTCCGGCGGCAGTAATATAAATTTGGGCGACCTCTTTGGGGGGTAATGTGATTGGTGTGCGTGAATTTACTGTCCTTTTTGCATGTTGCCTATTACCGCTATTACTGGTCGCGGGGGCGGGGGGTATATTTGCCCTGGTAAAATTGGGCGTTATTGGCAATTACTGGCTCAAAGGCGACAAAGTTGAACAAGGCGGCAATTATACGCTCGATCAGAGCAAGGATACAGCTGAAGAAAACAAGTAACTGTTGATGATCGGGTAATGAACAAAACCTGCTTTCACCGTGAAAGCAGGCTTATATTTTACGCCCGGCCTGTTTAATTGCCTTTTATGCTATTTCTTGTGGTAGAAACCACTGGCGCATAGCATAGAGTTTGTACCCCAGCGCGTTGAACAACGAGAATCCCATCGGCGTGGCGTAAATCATACTCAAGTCACACCCACTTTCTGTTGCACAGCATAACATATAATTAAGCAAAATAGTCGCGAAGCCCTGCCGCCTGAAGTTATCAAGCGTTCCCAAATTCCACACGCTAGCTACATTGTGAGCGCAGATCAAGGTTCCCGCCGTAACCGGCGTGCCCGATGGCGTATACCCAACATAATGTTTGATGCCCTGATCTTTGGCTAATTGCGATGTTGGGAATAACAACATCACTTCTTCTGGGGAAAAATCATAAACAGCTCTCAATACAGAATAGAAAGCCGTTAAATCGGGAACGGTAGACACCATTTTGATGACCAGCCTATTTTGGGGGACCAGCGCCGTGGGCAACTCAGTGGTAGCCACAATTGGCTGTGGTGGCAACGGCTGGTATCGCCGTCGAGACAAATACTCTGTGCCATCTGGTACGCGATGCTCTTCCAGGCTTACGGCATACAATGTAGCACGAGTGTTGAAAAACGCAGACGCATCTGCTAATGATTCATCAGTTAATCCTCTCAAATTCAAAGGAATGAAAAAATTATACGTTGGCAACGCTGCTCCGGTGTACCCCAGCACAAAGTTATTCCTTTCTTCAACTTCTCCTTCTGCTGAAGCAGCAACCATAATCATATGCGCTTGAACTGCGTGTGCATCTAATCTGGCTCGTTGACTGGTATCCATACCCGTGATCTCTCCTTTTTAACAAACAATTTTGTATAGAGCGTGTTCCATCCGAACGAATTTGATCGTTACTGCACAGTCACACATTCTTGGAAGCAAAAAATTACCTGCATTGCAACTTTCAGGAAGATTATTTTGATCATACCCTGAGCAGTTATATTTGATCAATTATATTGGGGGAATTTTTACTTCGCCACAACCTGAGCTGATCGGCATGCTCCAAAATGTGCTGCTGTAGTACGTCAACCACATAACTTTTGATGGTAAAAATCTGGTTGTTGCGTGTGCGACGCATCGTCAACGCCTCCGATGAAGCAGATTTGAGCAGCGTCAATATCCGGTGGTGTTTCTGTTCAAATTCCTGTAAAATATCTTTTACTGGCACGTTTTTGCGCGCCGCAATAGCCTGAGCATTCCGTTCGCTTGCATCAACAGCCGGTAACTGAATGTCCAGTGTGTTCAACATTACCGGTAGCACATCAAGCACATAATCTTCCCAACCGGCCAAATGTGCCAGTATGTCTCGTACCGTGTAACCATTTTCTGGATCAATAACTTGTGCAGTCATTTCCGCTTCCGTTAAATCTGAAAGTTCTCGGAACAATAAATCAAAGGCGAAGGTCAAATCGGATATGGCTTCGGCTACTGTATCCATTCACACATACCTCTCTTTGCTCAAACTGAAACACGCCCTTATTATGCCTCATAAATGCAAGATTCGCTACTTTACGTTCGGGGAGTATTTCAATGTTTTGGTAAAACGTGTTATGCTTTTGTAATAAAAGGGAAATATCGGCAAAAATTGTGATGAATTTTCTGGCAGAAGGAAACCCCGCTGTTGATACCATCATTGTATCGAGGCGGGCGACCATTGAGCGATCGGAAGCGGGGGGGAACTCCGTTTCCTTCCTAACCCCCCAAGGGGGACCTGGTGATTAAATGGCCAGCCGGTTTTGCCTTTGTTGTGACGATTGCACTGGTATTCTGACTGTCCCACTGCTTGGTGA
>CAYPUV010000050.1:0-20050 GCA_964413895.1 uncultured Anaerolineaceae bacterium | reverse complement strand
AGCCACGGTAAAAACCTGTATTTTGTTAAAATCTCATCCGTGTAGGGACAGAGCATTGCTCTATCCCTACAAATTGACCTGATAAACCACAAATCTTGCTTGTAACTACTCACCCTCTCCCCCCACCTGACGGGTTTTAAGACTCGTCAGGTTTTTCAATTGTTGCCCATTTGCGCCCTTTGCAGGTATAATGCACCCCGTATTCTCGCAAAGGACACAACACAATGCACAATATCCCCCACAAAATTGCAACCGAATTGAACCTGCGCCCGGCGCAGGTAGAGCACACCGTTCAACTTTTTGATGAAGACAACACCATCCCCTTTGTGGCCCGCTACCGCAAAGAAGTGACCGGCGGGTTGGATGAGGAACAACTGCGCCAAATAAAAGACCGCCTCACCGCCCTGCGCAATCTGGCAGATCGACGGGAGACTATCCTCAAATCTATTGCCGAACAGGGCAAACTGACCCCCGAATTGCAAACGAAAATTGAAGCGGCGGAAACAATGCAAGCGTTGGAAGACCTGTACCTGCCCTACCGACCCAAACGCCGCACACGCGCCACCATTGCCCGCGAGCGCGGGTTGGAACCGCTGGCCGAAGCGCTGCTCACCCGGCAGGCAGAGACAACCGTGAATGTTGCCGCCCTCGCTGCCGGGTTTCTGGGGGAGGATGTGCCGGATGCGGATGCGGCGCTGGCGGGCGCGCGCGACATCATCGCCGAAACCGTGGCCGAACACGCCGAGACGCGAGCCGCCATCCGCGAATATACCAACACCACCGCCTACCTTGTGGTGACTGCTACCAAAAACGTTGCCGAAAAAGACCCGCGCAAAATTTACGAAATGTATTACGATTACCGCGAAGCGCTGTATTTTGTGCCGCCCCATCGCCTGCTGGCCATCAATCGCGGCGAACGCGATGGCGTGCTGAAAGTGAAATTGGAAGTGGAAACGGATGCGGCGCTGGGCAAAATTGAAAGCCAGTTCATCACCCACCGCCACGGCCCATTCGCCGAGCAACTGCAGCTTGCCATCGCCGATGCGTACAAACGACTGCTGGGGCCCTCCATTGAGCGGGAAGTACGCCAGTTGCACACCGGGGAAGCGGACGACCACGCTATTCAGAATTTTAGTTTGAATCTGAAGAACCTGCTGATGCAGCCGCCCCTCAAAGGAAAAATTACACTGGGTATTGATCCCGGCTATCGCACCGGTTGCAAAATCACCGTCGTAGACGCCACCGGCAAATTTTTGGCCGGCGCCACCATTTATCCACATCCCCCGCAGAAACAATGGGCGGCAGCCAAGAAAATCCTGCTAAAAATGATGGCCCAAACCCACGCCGAAATTTTTGCGATTGGCAACGGCACTGCCAGCCGGGAAACAGAACAACTGGCCGCAGAAGTGATTAAAGAAGCCGGGCACGGGGCGTATGTGATGGTCAGTGAAGCAGGCGCATCGGTGTATTCCGCCTCGCCGCTGGCGCGCAAAGAGTTCCCAGAGTTGGATGTGAGTATGCGCGGGGCGGTTTCTATTGCCCGCCGTTTGCAAGACCCGCTGGCAGAACTGGTGAAAATTGACCCCAAAGCCATCGGTGTGGGATTGTACCAGCACGATGTGAACCAGAAACAACTGGCAGAAACACTCGATGTGGTGGTGGAAAGTGTGGTTAATACGGTGGGGGTGGACGTGAATACCGCCAGCCCATCGCTGCTGAGTTACGTGGCGGGGGTCAGCAGACGGGTGGCAAATGCCATCGTTGCTCAGCGAGACAAGAATGGGCCGTTTAAAACCCGCGCCGACCTGAAAAAGGTTAAAGGGCTGGGCGAAAAGACGTATCAGCAGGCCGTTGGATTTTTGCAAATTCCGCAAGGAGACAATCCACTGGACAACACGTTCATCCACCCTGAATCGTATCCGGTGGTGGAGCGATTGTTTGCGTATTTGGGGGTGGAAGGGGACGAACCCGACCTGCCCGCGCGCATCGAAAAACTGCGCCGTCAGCCAAAACGTGATCTGGCGGCGCTGGCGGAATTGCTGGATGTGGGCGTGCCTACGCTGGGCGATATTCTAGAATCGCTGGCGAAGCCGGGGCGCGATCCCCGCGACGATTTGCCCGCGCCGCTGCTGCGGGCGGATGTGCTTTCGATGGGCGATCTGAAACCGGGGATGGTGCTGAAAGGGACAGTGCGCAACGTGGTTGATTTCGGCGCGTTTGTGGACATTGGGGTAAAACAAGATGGGTTGGTACACGTTTCGCACCTGGCCGACCGTTATGTAAAGAATCCGCACGAGGTGGTGAGCGTGGGCGATGTGGTGCAGGTACGTGTGCTACAGGTGGATCCCGACCGCGGGCGAATTGGACTTTCAATGCGAGACGCGCAGGGATGAAGCACGGAGATTCTTTTGCTCGCCACCGTGGACCTTCCATTGTGCAGGTTCACGATTATTCAGCAGACCGTAGCCCGTACACGTTGATTATCGGTTTTGCCCTGATAATTTTTGTGGGAACGGTGCTGCTAATGCTGCCCATTGCTACCGAAAACCACGTGTCGCTAGATTGGCGCGAGGCACTGTTCACCGCTACCTCGGCGGTAACAGTGACGGGGTTGGTGGTGGTCAGCACGGTGGAACGGCTCAGCACATTTGGCGAGCTGGTGGTGTTGGGTCTCATTCAGGTGGGGGGATTGGGGTTTGTTATTTTGTCGGTGCTGCTGCTGCGGCTCATTGGGCGGCGCGTAGCCATGCGTGAGCGAATTATTTTGCGCCAGACGATGGGGGTGCGCGCATCGCACGGTATTTTAGATTTGGCGCTGGCCGTGGTAGTGGTGGTGGTGGGGATTGAATTGATTGGGGCGGTGATTTTGTTTTTCACCTGGTGGGATGATATGGGTGCGGCTCAGGCGGCCTATTACGCTGTATTTCACTCGATTTCGGCATTTTGCAACGCCGGGTTTGACCTGTTCCACGGCACAGATGACCCTCATTTGCTGGCCACCCGCAGTGATGCGGTTGCCAGCATAACAATGGCAACGCTCATCACCAGCGGCACAATGGGCATTACGGCTGTTTTTGATTTGCTAACCTTTCCCAAGACGCGACGTTTATCATTGCATACCAGTTTCATCCTGCCGTTGCTGGTGGGGATGACCGTGATTGGTACAACTATTTTGTTGTTGGACGAAGCTTTTTACAGCGATGTGCTTTCGACAATGCCATGGGGGGAGCGCATTTTGGCAGCCTTTTTTACGGTGGTCTCCAGTCGCACGGCGGGCATTACGTTACTGCCCATTAACGAATTGGGGCAGGCCAGTCAGTTAATTTTGATGGTATTTATGTTCATTGGAGGCGCGCCGGCATCAATGGGGGGCGGCATCGGGCTGACGACCATCGCCGTGGTGCTGGTAACGTTGTACAACAACGTGCGCGGCCACCCCGACATTCGCGTGCGACACCGAACCTTGCCTGTTGAAACCATCCAAAAGGCCATTGCCATCGTTACCGTATCAACAATTTTAGTGCTGAGCGTGGTGTTTGCCATTTTATTGCTTGATGGGGGAGATATGGTAGCGGTGGGGTTTGAAGTTATCAGTGCTTTTTCCAATACTGGCTACTCGTTGGGTATTACTTCTGACCTGAATCAAATTAGTCGGGGGTTGCTAATATTTACCATGTTTTGGGGGCGACTGGGGCCGCTGACGCTGGTGGTTGCGCTGGCGCAGCGCAACCACCAGCGCACGCAGGTGCGTTTTCCAGAAGAGAAGATCATCATCGGATAGAAAATATGGCAGAAATGAGCAGGCTTTTGAACAATAAAAATAGAAAAACGCCAACGGCGCGGAAACGAAATGAATTTGTGATCATTGGGCTGGGGCGGTTTGGTTCCAGTTTGGCGACGCTCCTGCACGAGCGGGGGCACCACGTGCTGGCAATCGACGCGGACGCGGCGCTGGTGCAGCGCCTTTCGCATCATTTGCCGCATGTAGTACAAATGGATGCCACCAACCGTGAAGCATACATTGAATTGGGCATTGGCAATTTTGATACCGGCATTGTGTGCATCGGCACCGATTTTGAGAGTAATTTGCTGGCGACGGTGATATTGCGTAATTTGGGCGTGCGTCGCGTTATTTGCAAAGCGCGTACCCGCACTCAACGCGAGATTCTACTGAAGGTGGGCGCAGATGACGTGATTTTGCCGGAACACGAGGCCGGGGTTCGGTTGGGGCGCAAGCTTTCCTCCATCGGCTTTCTGGACTATATGGAAGTGAACAAGCACATCAGCGTGGTAGAGATTCTAGCACCTAAAACTATGACGGGGCGCTCACTGCTGAAATCGAATGTGCGGCAGAAATATGGGATTGTGGTGGTCGCAATTCGGCGGGAAGAGGGGGTAATTATTTTGCCCCAGGCTAATGAAGTTATCCGCGAGGGGGATATTTTGGTGGTTATCGGCGAGCCGGGGGCGTGTGATGCGGTTGTGGCGAAATAGCTGTAAGCCATTAGTTGTTGGCTAACGGCTTACAGCCAAAAGCCAAACGTTATTTCCGCCGTTTTGCGCGGCGTACCTGCTGCCGCTCCTGACTCTTGGGTGGGCGGGTGTAATCAGCGGGGGCAGCGCTCATAAACGGTACGCTGATTTTTCCTGTTTTTACCAGGAAGATGAATAGCCCAACCAGGGCAAAACCGATGGCAATCAGGGTGGAGGTGCTGACCGCCGTACCGAAGAAGCGCGGTTGATCGGGGCGAAAGAACTCAACCCAGGTGCGTCCCACGCCGGCGATCATCAGCCAGATGGCAGCCAGGTAACCTGGTTTAAGTTTTTGACCCAGCTTCAATACCAGATACACAATCAGCCCAAAGAAAATCAGGTTCCAGATCATTTGATAGGCGAAGGTGGGATGAAAGCGGGTGGTTTCCAACGGGAACTGGGTCAGGTCGTTCCAGGGGGCAATGCGGTGCGCCGCGTCGATGGGGATGCCCCAGGGCAACGTGGTGGGGGGGCCGTACAACTCTTGATTAATGAAGTTTCCCCAGCGGCCAATGGCCTGTCCTAGCAGCAGTGCCGGCCCGGCGGCGTCGGCCAGCAGCCAGAAATCGACGTTGGCCCGCCTGGTGTAATACCAGCTAACAATCGCCCCGACGACAACACCCCCCAGAATGTTCAAACCGCCCTGCCATACTTGCACAATTTGGCCGGGGTCGTCCAGGTAGCGCGTATTCCCGCCGATAATGTCTGCAATAACGTACCAGGCTCGTGCCCCCAAAATCCCAGAAATCAGCAGCCAGATCATAGCATCCCAAACAATGTCTGGGTTTTGTTTGCGGCGCTTAACGTACCATGCCGCATACCAGGCGCCTGCCAGCGCACCGGTAACAATTAGCAACCCGTACCAGCGAACGGGAAGCTGTAAACTACCAAGTTTGATGGTGAATAGAATTGGGTCAATCATGCTGTACCTCAGTGAATAATAATAGAGTTAAAGGACAAGTGACGGAGCGATCCGTATTTGCCATTTGTTAGTAACTATTCCCCCCTCCCATCGGGGGGGATAGGGGAAAGTTTATAATACTATATAGTTGGTAAATGCCAAATAGGCTAAATCGTTACATGTGTTATTCGATATATCCCAGCGCCCGCAGCTGGTTCATCAGATTTTCGTCTTCTTCCAGGTTAAGATTATGGTGCGCTTGCCAGGTGTCGGGGCGACGGGCGAGCGCCTGCATCATAAAGGCGTCGAGCTTGCCGGCCAGTTTGCCGGCAGTGTCGGGGTCATGGGCAATGAGGTTATCCAATTCCAGGGGGTCGGTGAACAAGTTGAAGAGCTCATCTTGCACGCCGTCAATACGTACCAGCTTTTGCTGTCCCTGCACCACCGCCCGTCGATTCAAACGACAATAGAACGAGTCGATGAGCTGTGGCGTGTGCGTTTCCATCATTGAAAGGAACGTGTTGGGTGCATAGGCTTCGGCGAAAACAAGCTCGTGCTCGGGGTCGTGCCCCTGTACTGTGCGCAGCAAGCTGAGTTGTTTGACATTGATGGCCGGCTGGGTTTCCGTTTCATGCACCTGCACGGCCGCCGTATCGAGGACGGTGTGGAAAATACGGCGCGTTGATACCGGTTCTGCAATGCGCTCGCCTGCGCCGGCCTCGGCGGGGAATTTTACCATCAGCGGCACATGGACCAATTCTTGATAAGCCACAAATGAATGGCCCATAAAATCATGTTCGCCCAGGCCTTCGCCGTGGTCACCGGCAATGATGGTGAGCGTGTTTTCGGCCACGTTCTCTTGGGTCAAGAATTCCAGCACCGGTGAAAGCAGGTGATCCTGATAAGCAACTTCGGCGTCGTACATATCGTTCAAGATTGCGGATTCCATCTTCTTAAAGCGTTCTTTCAGAGGTAACAGCCAGCGGAACGCCTGTGAATTGTAATTGCGCATAAAGTCGCGTACTTCCCGATCTTCTTTAAAATACGGCGCGTACTGATTAACAAACGTATCAGGTGGGGAATAGGGTAAGTGTGGTTCCATCAGGTTGATGAAGGTGAAGTGGGGCTGATCGCTATGGTTTTGATGGATGTTCCGCAAAAATTCCAACGTATCTTGCAAACTGCGGACGGTGTTCCCCTTGAAGTTTGCCAGTTTCGACCACAACGGGACGAAAAATGGATGCAGCGAGAGCTGGAACAGGAAATCTGAATGGGCAAATGCGTTTTGGATGGGGTACGACAGCTTGCGCAATTGCTGGGTGTACCACTCCCATGCCCGGTCGATCGGTTGGGGCAACCGCGACGATGAGCGAGGCACCGACGGTATTGCGCCACCATAATTGTAAAATGTTTGAAAACCCTGCCTCAGCCCGTTGTCTAAAATGCCAACCAGGGGGTTGTTGCAAAAGCCGACAGTTTTGTAGCCATGTTCGCTCAAGTGGGTCGCAATTGTCTTGATGCGTCCATCAAGCCGGTGATGTGCTTGCAAGGTTTGGTGAGTGGTGGGGTATTCGCCGGTGAACATTGCTGCATGAGAGGGAATTGTCCACTGGGCGGTGGAGATACCGTTTTCAAACACGGTAGCCTGGCGACCAAAATCATCGAGGTTTGGGGTGGTATTGCGGTGGTAACCGTAAGCAGAAATACGGTCAAAGCGGTGAGTATCTAAAATAATAAAAACGATGTTGGGGGTGTGTTTGGTTTTGCCCATGTGACCCAACCCCTTTCATTGACAAAGATGTCGCCCTGTCTCAGGACTCGTGAAAAATAGACTCCCCTGTTGAAGGTAGCGCTTGGAAGCTGACGAACGCTACACCCAATTCTAATCCCTTGATCTGCGGGAATTTATATACTGACGAGCCTTGAGTTAAATTACACCGTAGAAGTGTAGCACAAAATGCCGGTAGTGACAATTACAAATTGGCAAATGGTTGAGAAGAGGCTACAATTTTGTAGAGGAAGTGCGGAGTCAGGTGAAACGCCATGCTTTAGGCTCCTCATTTTTTCCCATACCCACATTTTACAGGAGGAACGTGATCGTGAACGATAAGCAAAAAATTCTCATCGCCGATAAAATTGCGCAGGTGGGGTTGGATATGCTCGGCACCAATTTTGAGGTTGATGTGAAAATCGGGCTATCGGAAGATGAGTTGAGCGCGATAATTGGCAATTACCACGCTATTGTAGTACGCAGCGCTACCAAAATAACCAAACGGGTCATTGATGCGGCAACCAACTTGAAGGTAATCGCCCGCGCCGGAGCAGGCCTGGACAACGTAGACATTACTGCGGCCAAAGCGCACGGTATCGAAGTGGTGAACTCTCCGAACGCCAACACTCGCGCCGTGGCAGAGCATACAATGGGACTAATTTTAGCTCTGGCCCGCCACCTCCCGGAGGCGGACTACAGTCTGAAACACGGGCAATGGAAAAAATCGGCGCTAATGGGAACTGGTTTGTACGGCAAAACGCTGGGCATTATTGGATTTGGGAAGATTGGACACGAGGTTGCCAAACGTGCGCTGGCCTTTGGCATGCATGTGCTGGTCAACCAGCGTCGCCGCACCCCCGAGCTTGACCTGGAAGGGGATGTGCGCGCCGTTGACTTGCTGGACCTGTTAAAACAATCGGATGTGGTGACCATCCACGTGCCGTTCAAGCCGGAAACGATGGGTATGATTGGCGAAAAAGAGCTGGCGGTTATTAAGAAAGGGGCGTATCTCATCAATACTGCGCGCGGCAAAATTGTCGATGAGCATGCTCTGCTCCAGGCGCTGAATGGCGGGCGGTTGGCCGGGGCGGCACTCGATGTGTTCGCGCACGAACCGGCGTTGGACAGCGATTTGGTTCAGCACCCATTGGTGATTGCCACGCCGCACATCGCCGCCAGCACAAGCGATGCCCAAAATGCGGCTGCTATCACCGTGGCAGAGAAAATCACCGATATTTTGATGGCTCCCATCGCCGAAAACCCTTTATTTTTACGGGTCCTCCCCCTGGACAAGGTCTTTCCTCACGAAAAAGTAGACCCCGCACGTGTGGCTCGTCTGATAGAACGGCTGAACACAGAAAAGGTGCTTAAAAATCCTCCCATTGTGGCGGAATGGGAAGGCAGCTACGTTGTGCTAGATGGCGCCACTCGCGTGAGCGCGTTAAAAGAACTTGGGCTGCGGTATGTGGCGGCGCAAGTTGTACCGCTAGAGGATGGGCAGCTCAGCGCGCAAACCTGGAACCACGTTATTCAGGACATTGAGGCACAGGACTTGCTGGCATTAATAAAAGACTTGCCCGAAGTAAACTATGTGCAGGTCGAGGAAGCATATATTCAGGATAGTATGCTTGAATTGGGAGGCCTGTGTTATGTGCTTTTGTCCGATCATCGGGCTTATGTGATTAAGCCAGCCCCGGGTGACAGTCGTTTGGATGCGTTGAACAGGTTGGTGGCAGCCTACATCGAGGCCGGGAGTGTAGCCAGAACAATGAACGCCAGTTTCAACGAGGCGCTGGTAGAATTTCCAAAGATGGTGGGGTTGATAATTTTCCCCACGTTTACTATTGAACAGATATTGCAAATATCCAGCGTGGGGAAAACCGTACCTGCCGGTATCACGCGGATGGTAATCCCAGGGCGAGTGTTGCGGTTGAATTTGGATCTAGAACGCCTGGGCAAAGACGAACCTGTGTCCTTGAAATCGGCGTGGCTCGATCAGGTGGTGTATGATTTAATTGCAGCTCACAAAATTCGTTACTATCAGGAACCCGTGTACCTGCTCGATGAGTGAGTTCTGACGCGGCGCACAATAAAAAAGAGGGTCGTGGTAAATGAGTCAGTGATTTGTCATTATTTGCCAGATTGGCGTGCCTCCAAATTGCTTGTGCTTTCCGCACTAATTCTATTGGCTGTGTGTATTCAGTATACACGAAAAATGGGTAAAAATTTTGTGAAAAATTGTACGTTGGTTTTGACAAGAAACAGAAATGGTGTTATTATCTCTTCCGTCAGTATGACACTGCAAAATAGATTAACACCTCTTATTCCCCCCCGTGAGCTTGATATACGGCTCAAATGAGCCAAAGCTCCGGCGACCCGCAATACGGGCAAGAGGTCGGGTTTTTTCTACTCCAAGTGACGCAGGAATCTATCCTGTAACCTCTTTAATGCGTGTCGGAATCCTCACACTTGTCCTCAACCCGGCCTGCTGTGCCTTGAAGCCGCTGAATTTTTCAGCGGCTTTTTTATTCCCGCAATTTCGTTGCCTTCCCGCTGCTCTCGCAGCACTCATATCGATCCGTGCACATCCGTGTTCTGTTTGGTGAATGCCCGAACAGACGCCAAACAGATACACAACGATAATGCCAGATTGAGCGATGTGGCTTACTATGAGCCAAAAACATTTACGTATTCTTTATGGAGAATTTTGTGCTCGTGCCGATAGAAACTGTAATGCACGGAATGTGTATTTTGTAACACTTGTTGGTGCAGAAAAATACCTCATCCGTTGTACGGGGGCGCCGTGAAACCATCGAAAATCAAATTCAATATCAACCTAAAAATTCTTACCCCACTCATTGTAGCGCTGTTGCTCACCAGTGGCGTGCTGACTATTATGAATGTCACAGCGCAAACAAAGGCGATCGAGCAAACTGAACAGCAACAGGTGCAAAACGTGTACCAGGCATTTTTGGATTCCGTACAGATGCGTGGCCAAATGGCCGTTGCAATGGCAACGCTTGTGTCGGGAATGCCAGATGTGCAGCGCGCCTTTGCCGCCCAAAACCGTGAAGCGCTCATTGATTTATTGCACACTGCTTACCTTACTTTAGATAAAGAAATTGGCGTCCCGCAGGCGCAATTCCACCTGTCCCCCGCAACATCCTTTTTGCGGTTGCACAAACTGAACAAATACGGCGACGACCTATCTGCCTTTCGGTCGGGGGACGGTATTAGCGGCAAATAAGGAAAAACGTCCCATCAGCGGTTTGGAAAAAGGAAAGGGAGGCTATGGCATACGCGGCGTAGTACCGGTGGCTTATGAGGGAAATCACCTGGGAAGCTTTGAATTTGGTCTGGCGTTCAATAAAGCACTGCTTTCGCAAGTTAAGGAAGCTTACCAGGCCGACCTGAGTGTGTATTTAAATGACACAGCCAGCAAAGTAGAAACGTTTACAGAAGAAAACCAGGGTGCGGCCACCGCCACCGCTGGCTTTTCACTGCTCCTTTCCACAACCGAAGACCCTCCGACGGTAAATGATGAAACGCGCCAGCAAGTGTTTGCTACGGGGGAACCAACACTTACCCGCTTTACGTATCAAGACGTTCCATACGCTGTGTTCACCGCGCCCATCCGCGATTACGCTGGCGACATAATTGGCCTGGTTGAAATTAGCATTCGTCGGGATGCGGCTCTGGCAGAAATTGCGCGCAGCCGCAATACCTCTCTGGCTGTTGGAGGGGGAATTATGCTGGTGCTGGCCATCTTTATGAGCTGGTTTTTACGGTGGCAAATCGTCCGTCCCTTGCAAGAACTGGCTCAAGCATCTGAAAACCTGGCAACAGGTGATGTGAATGTGGAAATTAATGTCTCTAACCGTAATGATGAAATTGGCATGCTGGCGCAATCGTTTCAGAAAACGTTAGCTTATTTTCAAGAGGTGGCCAACGCAGCAAGGCAGATTGCTGCTGGAAATTTGTCTACTACGATGACGCCGCGTTCTGCGAACGACGTGCTGGGGCACGCTTTTGAAACGATGGTTGCCGATTTGCAACAGGTGGTTGATCAAATAACAACCACTGCTGCTCAGGTTGACAATGCTGCCCAACAACTCACAATTGCTGCTGGGCAATCAGGCAGCGCTACCGAACAGGTTGCAAATACGATCCAGCAAATTGCATTGGGCAGCACGGCGCAGTCAGACAGTGTATCTAAAACAACAACGACATTGAACCAGGTACTGCGCGCCATCGATGGCGTTGCTCAAGGTGCGCAAGAACAGGCGGCGGCGGTGGCGCGCACCGCCGAACTTACAACACAACTTACGGACATTATTCAACAAGTACACAATAACGCACAATCTGGCGCTGCGGGGTCTGCCGAAGTGGCGCAGGCAGCGCGCAGCGGCGCAAAAACCATCAAGCAGGCCATTGCCGGAATGACCACCATTAAATCCAAAGTGGGCCAGTCGGCACAAAAAGTACAAGAAATGGGGCGCTGGTCAGAAGAGATTGGGAATATTGTTGAAACTATTGAAAGTATTGCCTCTCAAACCAACTTATTGGCTCTGAACGCCGCCATTGAATCGGCCAGAACCGGCGTGCAGGCCCGTCAATTGGCGGAAAGCTTGCTGAACCACCATCTGGTAACGCAGGCACAATTAATCGCCGAGCTGCTGACCACCGCAGGAAACTACGAGGCTCCAGAGTTTTGGGGACAACTGGCTCGCCGGGCAAATATTGATAACATTTGCATCACCGATGAGGACGGGGTGATAGTGTACAGCGATGACCTGAGCCTACTTGGGTTCCGCTTCCCCGATGACCCCAAATCGCAAACTTATGAATTCCGACAGTTACTCTATCGCTCTGATGGCGTTGTACACCAGGAAACGCAGCGCCGTGCCATTGACAACGAATTGTTCAAATACGTGGGTGTGTCTCGCCGAGACCAGCGGGGCATTGTTCAGGTTGGGTTCAAGGCAAACACTCTGGCCCAATTCCAATTGCAAGTGGGGGGCTTTTCGGTGGTGGCCGATGAGGTGCGCAAACTGGCCGAGAAATCGGCTTTGGCGGCCAAAGAGATTGCGGAATTGATTGGGGATATTCAGCAATCTGTGACCGATGCCGTGAAAGCGATGGAAGAAGGGACGGTTGAAGTTGAATCGGGCGTCATGCTGGCCGATCAGGCGGGTGAGGCACTGGAAAATATTCTGCGGATGGTAGAAGATGTGAACCGGCAAGTTGCCAATATTGCCACCGCTGCTCAAAAGATGAAAACATCTTCCAATGAATTGGTCGACGGGATGGAAACTGTTTCTGCTGTGATTGAAGAAAACACCGCTGCTACTCAGGAGATGGCTGCCGGCGCCTCTGAAGTGCTGTCACAAATAGAAGACGTAGCCAAAATAACGCTGCAAAACTCAACGGCCATTGAGGAAGTGAGCGCCGGTGCGGAAGAAATGAACGCTCAAGTAGAAGAAGGCATCGCTTCTGCCCAGGTATTGGGTGACATGGCTCAAGGCTTAAAACAGCTCGTGTCTCAATTCACACTAAACGGGCGAGAATAAAAGAGGTGTGTTGAAGATATAGCGGAGTGTGGAATTTGTTCCGTTTTAAGAGGGTTGGCGGCCAAAATCTGCACTCCTCAACTTGTGTGAAACACAGCCAAATAAGAGGAGGCCTCAAATGGCCAGGCTAATATCTGCGTTGCGTACCAAAATCGGCGTTGGTTTTCTGCATTCATTGCGGGGCAAGTTGCTGCTATCATTTCTTGCCGTGGCACTAGTCCCGTTGCTCGCCGTGGGGGGACTGACTTATATTCAGGCTCGCAATGTTTTAAGCGCAGAGTTCAACCGCAAATTAGTGGCTGTGCGCGATGTAAAAGCTGCGGAGATTGAAAATTATTTTGATGAGCGCCTGAAAGATGTGCAAGTTTTGTCTATGAACCCAATGATAGTGGACGCGATGCGCTCCTTTAACCAGGCGATAGCGAGCGACATGCAAACGATGGCGGTCGATGAGTCAGGAGTAATGGAGCACTATATTGCCCTGTATCAAAATAGACCGAACTTGTCGGATGCCGAAGATGGCAGTGGCTACAGTGCCACTCACGCCCAATTGCATCCTCGTTTGCAGAAATTTGTTGAGCTTTATGGGTATTATGATCTTTTCTTGATTGATGTTCGCAGTGGTGTAATTGAGTACACTGTGGCCAAAAGCGACGACTACGGTACCAGCCTGAAACGCGGTTCGTACGCCAACTCAATCCTGGGGAACGCCTTTCGCATGGCGGCTTCGTCTAACGACCCATCTTTTGCTATGTTGACAGATTTTGCACCCTATGGCCCCGCTCAGTTGCCAGCAGCGTTCGCCGTGTCGCCCATTTTTGACGGCGATAAGATGATCGGCGTGCTGGCCTTTCAGCTTCCAATAGATCAGATTAATACCGTGATGCAGAGCCACGAAGGACTGGGCGACACCGGCCAAACATATCTGATTGGCCCGGACAAAGTCATGCGCTCTGATTCTCGTTTTCGCCAGGAGAGTACTATCTTAACCCAAAAAATAGATACTCCCGCAGCGAACCATGCGCTATCGGGGGAAACGGCGGTAGAGGAAATTACCAATTATTTGGGCGTGCCGGTGCTGTCGGCCTACAAACCTTTGCGCATTTCTGGCTTGGATTGGGCCATTATGGCCGAGGTCAGCCAGACCGAGATCCTGGCACCGGTGAAGCAGTTGGGGAAGATGATCCTATGGAGTGTAGGCATTGTGGGGATACTTGTGGTGGGGTTGGGGCTTCTCATCTCGCAATTTCTGACCGCCCCGATACTAACCATCGCCCAGGCCGCCCAACACCTGGCAACAGGAGACGCCGCCTTGGGGGGGATGAGCCAGGCGAAGGTTGGCGCAATCAACAATCGCCGGGACGAGATGGGAGTTGTGGGACGCGCCTTTTCCGACCTGGTTGGCTATTTCACGGAGATGGCATCGGTTGCCCAATTCATTGCCGAGGGCAACCTCGCAGTAGAGGTCAACCCACGCGCTGAGGAAGATTTATTTGGCAATGCATTCAAGCACATGCTTGTTAATTTACGCCGGTTAGTGCAACAGGTTTCCGATGCGACAGAGAACATCAAAGATGCTTCCCGGCAGCTTGCCGCCACATCTTCCCAATCGGGTCAAGCTACCCAACAAGTGGCGATGACTATTCAGCAGGTGGCACAGGGCAGCGCTGAACAGGCGGCGGGGATGAATCGAGCCACCAACACCCTACAGCAGGTTGTGCGGGCTGTTGAAGGCGTGGCCCAGGGAGCGCAAGAGCAGTCTGCTGCCGCAACGCGCACCAACGAGCAGGTTGCCCGGCTCACTGACATCATCGAACAGGTGGCTCGCAGCGCCCAGGCAAGTGCAACGGGTTCTGCCGAAGCAGCGCGCGTGGCGCAGGGTGGAGCGGTAACCATCAAGAAGGTTGAAGGAGGAATGGGGAATATTCGCACCTCTGTGGAAGCGCTGGCTCAGCGCATTAATCAAATGGGACAGCGTTCTGAAGAGATTGGGGCCATTGTGGAAACAATTGACGATATTGCAGCTCAAACGAACCTGTTGGCACTGAATGCCGCCATCGAAGCGGCGCGGGCAGGTGAACACGGCAAAGGCTTCGCCGTGGTAGCAGACGAAGTACGCAAACTGGCCGAAAAATCGGCAACTGCCACCAGAGAAATCGCCGGATTAATTCAGGGTATTCAACAAGCAGTGGCAGAGGCGGTAGCAGCGATGAAAACTGGAAACGCTGCTGTAGACACCGGTACAGCTCAAGTTGACGAGGCCGGGCAAGCGCTGGCAAATATTTTGCAAACCGTAACCAGGGTTGAACGACAGGTAGCGGATATTACCACCGCCGCCGGACAGATGAATACCGCTGCCACCGAATTAGTGGAGGGGATGGAAGCGGTGTCGGCAGTGATAGAGGAGAACACCGCGGCCACGCAAGAAATGGCTGCCAGCGCAGCAAACGTTATGGAGGCAATTGAGAGCGTAGCCGGCGTGAGCGAAGAAAACAACGCTGCCGTAGAAGAAGTGAGCGCCGCCGCCGAAGAAATGAATGCTCAGGTAGCAGAGGCCGTCTCTGCAACGCACACATTAAACGATGCTGCAGACGACCTGGTCAATGCGGTGGCAAAATTCCATGTGCAGCGCGGGACAGAGTTCTTGAAACAAGTCAAGCTCTTTCGCCAGGCCCATCTTGACTGGGTAACACAGGTAAAAGCAATGTTGAATGGAACCCTGCACTTGAAGGGCGAGGATATAAAAGACTACACTGCCTGCACGTTGGGAGCATGGTATTATGGCCAGGGACAACAAGATTTTGGCGATTGGTCGGAGTTTTTAGCCCTCGAAGCACCGCATATGGAACTTCACCGCCAGGTTCACGAATTGGTGCAAATCTTTAACCAGGGCGACCACACCTCAGCCGAAACTGCATTACCAGAAATTGAACGTCTCTCGCAGGAAATTGTGGCAACGTTAAACGCATTAGAACAACGTATTCAACTGGAACTGGTAGAGCGGAAAACCGAAAACGCCATTTGATCATTAAATACCATCTTGCTTGAATAAATACCAGGAGGGAGGAACAAACCATTGAAATTCCTGAACAAATTCAAGATTAGAACTAAGGTTCTGGCCAGCTTCATTATCGTTTTATTATTAACTGCATTCATTGGGAGTGTTGCACTCATTCAATCGATGCGCGCCGAGGCCAACGTCACGCGCCTGGCAGACGATTTGGCTGTAGAACAGCACGTTGCCGACGATATTGCGGCTCGTATTTGGCAACTTCGCTTTTATGCAGCGCAGTATATTGCGCTGCAAGACCAATCGGTGTTGGTGAATTACCAGAGTGAATTAGAAAATTTTCAATCTATGTTAGGTGAAGCTGATGCGCTGGTGACAGACCCGGAGCGGCGAGATATGTTGGCCGCCATTCACACCGATGTTGAGGCCTATAGCCAGACTGTCACTGAAATTGGCGACATCATTTTCCGTCGTAAAACAGTTGCTACCGACACATTGGACCCTCAGGGATTGCTGGCCCAATCAAAACTGGAAGATTTACGGCGGGGGGCATTCAATAAAGGCAAGGCTCTACCGGCGTACTATGCCGGCACGGCCAATCAATACCTGCAATTTGCACAGGTAAGTGCCTCTAAATATCTTGAACGTGGTACACCCACGCTTATCCAACAATTTAATCAGCGCTATGAACAGGCGCAAAATGCTTTTAACCGGCTTGACAATGAATTAAAAGACCCCGACCAACGCCAACTGGCACAAGAGGCCAGAACCGCTTTCGATACCTATGCTCAGGCATTCACCGAATTGCAAGCTGATTATCAGACCCAGGCACAGCTTGTCACCAAATTAAACGCGCTGGGGTTGCAGGTTGGTGACAAAGGGCAGCAAATGGCCGATAGTGTTGCGGCAGAGTTTCAGGAGACGAAGGGACAGACGCACACAGATGCTACAACCATGCGCTGGCAAATTTTGCTGGCATTGGTGGTGGCCATTGTCATCGGACTGGCGCTGGCGTGGGTCACTGCGCAGGGAATTATTGGCCCGGTAAGGGTTGTAATGAACGCCGCGTTCTCAATGGCCGAAGGCGACATCAGTCAGATTGAAACCATTGACAGTCAGGATGAAATCGGCGCCATGTCTAACGCTTTCCGTAAAATGGTTATCTACTTGCAGGGGATGGTGACGGCTGCCCAACGCCTTGCCAACGGTGACCTTTCCACAGAGGTGGTCCCCTTATCGGAAAAAGATCTGTTGGGCAACGCCTTTGCCCAAATGATTGACAATCTGCACAATATGGTGGAGCAGGTGCGCGCTACGGCATTGACGGTGGCAGATGCTTCTGCGCAACTCATGGCTGCTGCGGCTCAATCTGGGGAAGCTTCTGAGCAAATTGCTGCCACGCTGCAACAGGTGGCACAGGGCACAGCCTCACAGGCTGCCGGGATGACCCGTGCCACAGACACGGTGAATCAGGTAGTGCGAGCGGTAGAAGGGGTAGCTCAGGGAGCGCAGGAACAGGCTGCCGCGGCTGCAAAAACATCAGACGTTACAGCGCAAGTGGCACATATTATTCAGCAGGTGGCGGAAAGCGCGCAATCTGGCGCTGATGGTTCCGCCCATTCCATTGAGGCGGCTCGTGAGGGAGCAGAAACCATTGCCCAGGTTGTAGACAAAATGCAAAATATTCATACCACAGTTGAGCTAATCGGCCAACGGGTGCGAGAAATGGGGCAACGGTCAGAGCAGGTGGGGGTTATTGTAGAAACAATTGACGACATTGCGGCTCAAACCAACCTGCTGGCGCTGAACGCCGCCATTGAGGCCGCGCGTGCTGGAGAACACGGAAAGGGGTTTGCCGTGGTTGCCGATGAGGTACGCAAGCTGGCTGAAAAATCTGCCACTGCCGCCGGAGAAATCGCCAATCTTGTAAAAGCCATTCGACAAACAGCAGTGGAAGCAGCGCATGCAATGGATGAGGGGGTGGCCGCTGTTGCAGGAGGCGTAACTCAAGCTGACCAATCCGGGGAAGCGTTGCACACCATTCTACAATCGGCGGAAGGGGTGAACAAATTGATGATAGACATTGCCACTGCTGCCCAGCAGATGAACATTGCTTCGGATCAACTCATTGGCGCCACTGAAGCGGTGTCGGCAGTGATAGAGGAGAACACCGCCGCTACGCAAGAAATGACCGCCAGCGCCTCGGAAGTGATGGATGTGATTGAAGGGATTGCCAGTATTAGCGAAGAAAACAGCGCCGCTGTTGAAGAGGTGAGTGCTGCCGCTGAAGAGATGAACGCTCAAGTAACTGAAGTTGCAGCGTCGGCGAATAAGCTAGACGAAATGGCCAAAGCGATGCAGCAAATGGTTGCGGCTTTTAAATTGGATAGCGATGATGTCATCATCGATGATGGCGTTGAGGAGGCGGCAACGGAATATGATGAACAGACGGAAACAAATATTGAGTATGAGGATGCAATACTGCAAAATTAATCCACAAAAGGGGCCTGGAATATGGAAAATCAACTTGTTATTTTTAAACTGGCAGACGAATATTATGGCGTCAATATCGTCGCTGTGGAAAGCATCATCAAAGTGCAGGAAATTACTAGAATGCCGCACGTGCCAGATTTTGTGGAAGGCATTACTAACTTGCGGGGCGCGGTCATCCCGGTGATTGATCTCCGCAAACGGCTCGACCTTCCGCAGATGGAAGAAACCAAAGACACCCGCATCATTGTGGTGGAGATGGATGGTATTACGGCGGGTATGATTGTCGATGCAGTGACCGAGGTCTTGCGGGTGTCTGGCGAAGACATTGAACCACCTTCGCCGATGGTCAACACTGTAGACACGGCATTCATCACCGGCATAGCCAAAGTAGACAACCGATTGGTAATATTGTTAGATTTGAGCAAAGTACTCAGCGTAAAAGAGCAAGCCGATCTGCGGGCAATACCGGCATAAATGACAGAGGTATCCATTCACTCCCTACTTTTTAGTCTGATGAGCGATGACGGTTTATCAGACTTTTGTATTAACTACATTTGCAAGTGCACCATTTTCTGCCGGTGTTTTACGCGCAGTTGCCCACACCCCGCCTGAATATCAATCCCCCGCCGAATGCGCACCGTGGTGGGGATGCTGGCGGCTTGCAGCCGGTCACGGAAGGCGTGCACGCGCTCCAACGGTGAGCCGCCGTAGGGGCTGTCCGGCGTGGAATTTAATGGGATCAGGTTCACGTGGCAAAGCAACCCTTTCAGTAGTGTGGCCAACTGCTCTGCCTGTCGATTGCTGTCATTTACGCCATCCATCAGCGCGTACTCAAACGTTACCCGCCGATGGGTGATGGTGATATAATCACGCACTGCCTGCATTAACATCGCCAGGGGGTAGCGCCGATTGACTGGCACCAATTCATTACGCAATTTATCGGTTGGCGCGTGTAACGAGACTGCCAGCCCCACTTGTTCCGGTTCGCGGCTCATCTGACGGATGGCGGGCACAAGCCCAACGGTAGAAATGGTCATGTGCCGTGCGCCCAACCCAAATCCTGCTGCATCGTTGAGTCGTCGTATAGCTTCCCAAGTCTCAGCGTAGTTTGCCAGTGGCTCACCCATCCCCATAAAGACAATATTCGTAGCCTTTTCGGCGGTTGAAGTAAGGTATCTGGCATAGTATAATACTTGTGCCACAATTTCCCCCGCCGACAAATTCCGCCGAAAACCCATTTGCCCCGTGGCGCAGAACGGACAGTCCATTGCGCAACCTGCTTGCGTGCTAATGCACAACGTGCGGCGCTTGTTGTAGCGCATTAATACGGCTTCAATTTCTGCGCCGTCACTCAATTGAAACAATATCTTGTGGGTGTTCCCGTCACTTGATTTTAGCACAGCAACCGGTAATGGCACTTTTATGGTGGACGTTTCTTGCAGTTGGGCGCGCAATGATTGGGATAAATCGGTCATCTCGGCGAAATCAGTGGCGAAATGTTGGTACAGCCAACGCCATATTTGCTTGGCGCGAAACTTCGGTTGCTTTAATTCTGAAAGAAACGCGGACAATTCAGGTTTACTCAGATCCAACAGATTAATCTTGCTCATAAAAACTCCAGCGGCAAAAAACAGACGCCCGCTGTTTCTCAAGTGGCGTCATTAGATGAAGGGAGTATACCTTGCTTGTGAGTTGCCGTCAATCAGGTAACTGTTAGAAATTTGTAACTGTTCAGTTACACAGAGTTTCACAAAGAAAACACAGAGATACAC
>CAYPUV010000049.1:0-20075 GCA_964413895.1 uncultured Anaerolineaceae bacterium | reverse complement strand
TCTGTGAGACCTCTGTGAAACTCTGTGTTACAACTTGCTTGCTGAATAGTTACGATTATTTTTTGAAAAGAGTTGCACATTGGGTATTTCTAATCTCTAATCTTACCTGCTCACTTTCTTGCGCGCAATGGCAATTCCACCGTGAAGGTACTGCCGGGGAGATTGATTTCGTCGTAACCGGGACTGTCCACCCAAATTTTGCCGCCCAGCGCGTGAACAATTCCTTCCGCCAGTGCAAGTCCCAGTCCCGTCCCTGCACCTTTGAATTTGACTGCGCCGGTGGAGTGCAATCGTGCCTCACCCACGCGGAAAAACTTGTCAAAAACGTGTCCCCGGTCTTCCGGTGCAATACCAATGCCGGTATCTGCTATTTTAATTTTAACGCTGTCCGGCGAATCCATCAACACCGAGACCGTGATTGTGCCGCCATCGGGGGTGAATTTTGCGGCATTGATGAGCAGTTGGTGCAACACCTGATGCACCCGTTCTGAATCGGTGGTGACCAGGGGTAAATTGGGCGCAATCTCCAGTTGATAGATGTGCCGGCGCGATGCGGCCTCTTGTTGCACCTGTTCCAGGGTTATTCTCACTAGCGCATCGAGGGAAGTTGGAGCGGGGTTGAGGGGCAGATTACCGGTTTCCAGTGCTGAAATGTCCAATAGAGCATTGATGATGGTTGCCATACGGCGGGTGCTCTTTCCCAGATTGTGTACAATCCGATTGCCGTTCGTCAGCAAGATGGCGGGGTCTTGCTCGCGCAGGATGTCCACGTACCCCTGTAAAACGGTGAGCGGGGTTTTCAATTCGTGGGCAGCGATGCTGATGAAATCGGTTTTCGCCTGCTCCAGCCGGGCCAGTTCCCGGTTGGCGCGTGCCAATTCAGTGGCGATGGTGAGCGCAGCGGGGGCATCAGCGGGGGTGGGGGATGGGGCTGCACGGCGGGCGAAGGTTGTCAGCAGTGATTGGGTGATATGTTGAAAAATCAGTTCCAGCAGCAGCAAAAAATCCCACGCTTGCTCCGGTTCAAGTTCCGCTTCCAGCCGGTTCCAAATGACCAACCGGGTCATGTAAACGCTGTTCAGCGTCGAAGCGGCAGATTGCCCGGCGGCGCGGGCGCTCTGAAACACTGACTCCATCAGCACGGTATCGCCGGTGGCGGCACAGTGCAACACACCTTCAAACACCGCCGGAGCGAGCGGGTCATTCAATTGTGCCACAAAATCGGCACAGTGTTCAAGCCATTGAGCGAGGGTTGGGTTTTTCACAGCGAGATTTCTTGCGCCACCGGCTCCAAATCTGCCAGCGCGCGGTCGGCATACGCCTGATAGCGAGCGCGTTTGTTGCGAATTTTGGTGGACAGGGGGGGCAAAATGCCAAAGTTCGCTTTCATCGGCTGGAAGTCGGCAGGGTCGGTGTGAGTAATGTAATACACCAGCGCCCCCAGCATCGTGGTGCGCGGCAGTGCCAGCGGTGGTTCTCCCTGCGCCAGGCGAGCGGCATTGACGCCCGCCAACAAGCCAGCGCCAATGTTACCGACGTAGCCTTCCATGCCCGCAAGCTGTCCGGCAAACAACAGGTTGGCGCGGGTGCGCCATTGCAGGGTGTCTTGCAACAGCGCAGGAGCATTGATGTAGGTATTGCGATGCATCATCCCGTAGCGCACAAATTCGGCGTTTTGCAAACCAGGTATCATGCGGAAAACGCGTTTCTGCTCACCCCATTTTAAGTTCGTCTGAAAGCCAACCAGATTATACAGCGATCCCGCCAGATTATCTTGCCGCAGTTGCAGCACGGCATAGGGGCGGTTGCCGGTGCGCGGGTCGTGCAGTCCTACCGGGCGCAGTGGCCCGAACGCCAGCGATTTTTTGCCACGTCGCGCCAATTCCTCCACCGGCAGGCACATTTCAAAAAAGTTTTGCTGCATTTCTTCCGCTTCAAATTTTTTTAATTCGATTTTCTCGGCTGCCAGCAACGCCGCCACAAAATTATCGTACGCTTCTTTGCTGAATGGGCAATTGATATAATCGCCTTCCACTATCGCGCCCCGGTTGTAACGATTGGCACGGAAAGCGATGTTCATATCAATTGATTCGGCGGTGACAATGGGGGCAATGGCATCATAAAAATAAAGATGCTCTGCCCCGCTCAAGGCGGCGATGCTGGCCGCCAACGAGTCGGAAGTGAGAGGTCCGCTGGCAATCACGGTCAAGCCGTCGGGAATCCCGGTGACCTCTTCCCGTTGCAGGGTAATCAGCGGGTGCGCTTCGATTTTCGTGGTGACAATTTCGGCAAAACGGTCACGGTCAACTGCCAGCGCACCACCGGCGGGAACGCTAGCCTTTTCGGCAGCAGCCAGCACCATCGAGCCGAGACGGCGCAATTCGTTTTTGAGCAGTCCGGGGGCGCGGTCGGGCAGGTTGCTGCCCAGCGAGTTGCTGCACACCAGTTCGGCGAGCCGGTCGGTGGTGTGGGCGGGGGTTTGGCGCACCGGACGCATTTCGTACAGGGTTACGGGGATGTTTCGTTGGGCAAGCTGCCAGGCGGCTTCGCTGCCCGCCAACCCGCCGCCAATGACGGTGACGTGGGTTTCAGGTTTCAGGTTTCGGGTTTCGGGTTGCATCATTCGTCATATCCATTTGGATTTTGCAACTGCCAGCGCCACGCATCGCGGCACATGTCATCGAGGGTACGCCGCGCCACCCAGCCAAGTTCGCGCCGGGCGCGAGTGGGGTCGGCGTAGCTGGTTGCCACGTCACCGGGGCGACGACCAATGATGCGGTATGGGATTTTTTTGCCGGACACACGCTCAAACGCGGCGACGACCTCCAGTACGCTGTACCCACGTCCGGTTCCCAAATTGTATGCCCGCGCCCCCGAAAAACTATCCAACTGTTGCAATGCTCGCCCATGCCCGGCAGCCAAATCCATCACATGGATATAATCGCGCACGCCGGTACCATCCGGGGTGGGATAGTCAGCACCGAAAACAGCCAGTTCTGGCAATTTCCCCACGGCAACTTGAGTGATGTACGGCATTAAATTGTTGGGAATGCCATTGGGGTCTTCACCGATTTGCCCGCTGGGGTGCGCGCCAACCGGGTTGAAATAGCGCAGCAGCGCAATTTGCCAACGCTTATCGGGAACGATCATATCCCGCAAAATTTCTTCAATCATCAGTTTGGTGCGCCCATACGGATTGGCGGCAGCCAGCGGAAAGTCCTCGCGCAGAGGCATTTGCCCGGCGTTGCCGTACACCGTCGCCGACGAGCTGAACACCAATTTTTGCACACCGTGCGCACACATCGTTTCGCACAGGATGAGCGTGCCAGTGATGTTGTTGTGATAATATTTCAGCGGCAGGGCAACCGATTCGCCCACAGCTTTCAGCCCCGCAAAATGAATGACCGCTGCGATGGGATGCTGTTGAAACACAGCGTCCAGCGCAGCGCGGTCAAGCAAATCGGCTTGATAAAAAATGATGGGCTTGCCGGTGAGCGCTTCCACTCGCCGCAGTGATTCGCGGCTGCTGTTGGAGAGATTGTCCACCACAACCGCTCGATAGCCCGCTTCCAGCAGCACCAGCACCGTATGACTGCCAATGTATCCGGCGCCACCGGTGACGAGAATGGTTTCGGGTTTCGAGTTTCGGGTTTCGGGTTTCATAGTTCAAGTTCAAAGTTGCAAGGTGGCAAGGGTGCAAAATCTCCACTTTCACGCATCATGTTTCGGCCAACAGTATCGCTTCCACCGCACTGCCGGCGGGAAAATCGCCGTGCCCATCGGGCAGCACCAATAGAGCGTTTGCACCGTGCAGCGAGAGCAGCCGCGCCGACCCCTGCCCGCCGGTGGTGCGCGCGGTGTACGTGCCATCGGGGTGATAGGTGACGGTAGCGCGCTGGTATTCCACGCGCTCGGGGCTGTGGCGAATATCGTGTTCCAGTACAACCTGGCGGCGGGGACGGTTGAAGCGGGTGCGGCCTGCCATTTTCATCAACGCGGGGCGAACCAGATTTTCAAAACCAACCAACGCGCTCACCGGATTGCCGGGCAGGGCAAAAAAGGGTTTGTCCTGCACAATACCGAACGTGACCGGCTTGCCCGGTTTGCTGTTCACTCGTCCCACAAAAACCGTGCCGTGTTCAGCGATGTACGGCTTCACCAAATCGCGCTGTCCCATCGAAACGCCACCGGAAGTGAGCAGCACGTCTACTTGCGAGAATGCCCGTTCGATGGCCGCTGTCAACCCGCCGGTTTCGTCGCGCACCATGCCGAAATCAACCGGCTCGCCGCCGGCCTGCCGCACCACGCCCAGCAGCGTGAAGCGATTGGCATCGCGGATTTTGCCCGGTTGCAGCGGCTGGTCCGGTTCCAAAAGTTCATCACCGGTGGACATTATGCCGACTCTGGGACGGGGATGCACAAGCACGGTTGTTTTGCCCAGCGTCGCCAGGATGCCAATTTCGGGGGGAGTGAGCAGCGTGCCCGCCGTCAAGACTACCTGACCCGCCGCCACGTCGCTTCCCACCTGCCGAATATTGTCTCCGGTGTTCACCGGGGCGGTGATTTCCACCGTGCCCCTGCGTTCGATGGTATCTTCAATCATCACCATTGCATCAGCGCCGGGGGGGATGGGGGCGCCGGTGGTGACGCGAGCCGCCTGTCCTGATTGCAGACGCACACCGGTAATGTGTCCCGCCATTTGCGCCCCGACAATTTGCCGTGTCCCGCTATCGGCGGCGATGACGGCAAACCCATCAACGGTGGCGGAGGGGAATTGGGGGATGGGATCATCGGCAGCGACATCTTCTGCCAGCACCAGCCCGTAGGCTGCGGTGAAAGAAACCTCCACCGGCGGCAGGGGCGTTATCTCGCCTAAAATGATTGCCAGCGCTTCAGAAACAGAAATCATAGGATAGGGTGATTCTGGCATGGGAAACTCCTTTCTGGTTTGCAACCATCAACAGGCTGATAGCTGATAGCTGATAGCTGATAGCTGATAGCTGATAAAGTTTAACATGAAACGAGGGAAAAGGTAAAACGTGATGCGTGAAAGTGGAGATTTTGCACCCTTGCCCCCTTGCAACTTTGAAGCCTTGGACTTGAAGCCCGAAACCTGAAACTCACCTCAATACACCATTTCGCCGCGCAAAAAAGCCCCGGCGCGGGGGTCGGTGGGGGCGGTGAACATTATTTCGGTGGGGCCAACTTCAATTAGCTTGCCGTCCAGTATCACGCCGGTGCGATGAGCCAATCGACGTGCCTGAAAGATGTTGTGTGTGACCAGCACGATGGTCACACCTTGTTCCCGATTCACCTGTCGTACAATGGATTCAATCAGGCTGACGTTTCCGGGATCAAGATTGGCGGTTGGTTCATCGAGCAGCAGCACGGTTGGTTGGAGGACTAACGCCCGCGCCAGCGCAACCCGCTGCATTTCGCCGCCGCTGAGCGAGCGGGCGGGCGTGTCAGCCAGATGTTCCAACCGCACTTGTGCCAGTTGTGCCAGTACCGCCTCGCGCACGTGCCGCCGGCCACGCAGACGCAATCCATAGGCCACGTTCTCGGCGACACTACGGTTGAGCAAAATAGGGTGCTGAAATACGGTGGTCACACTGCGCTGCACGTCAAGCGGAGGTGGTGCGCCGTTGAGGGTGAAATCTTGCAAGATGATATGTCCGGCAGTAGGCGGTTCCAGAAAATTCAACAAGCGCAAGAGGGTACTTTTGCCCGCACCGCTCGGCCCCACCAGGGCGAAAATTTCGCCCTGGTGAATAGCCAGCGCGGTAATGCTCAACACCTGCCTGTTGCCGTAATGTTTGGTTACGTTGCGCAAGGTGTACGCCACATTATTTGCGGACAAATTGCCCCTCCTGCATCCATAAAATCATTGTGTTTGTAGCAAATGCCAACCCCAGCAGGATGATGCCCAACGCCATTGCCAAATCGAAATTACCTTTTTGCGTTTCCAGCACAATGGCGGTGGTCAGCACCCGCGTGCGCCCTTCGATGTTGCCACCAACCATCATCACCGACCCAACTTCAGAGATGATGGCGCCAAAGCCCGCCACCACAGAGACAATCACGCCGGTGCGCGCTTCGGTGAGCATTGTGAGCGCCGTTTGCCAGGATGTCGCCCCCAGCGAGCGGATTTGTTGTGCCAATTGGGGGTCTAGCCCCATCACCGCTGCCATTGTAAAGCCCGCCACCAATGGAAACGAGATAATCACCTGCGCCACAATCATGGTGTTCAGCGTAAATAGCCAGTGCAGCCCGCCAAAAGGACCGCTGCGAGAGAAAAGGAGGTACACAAACAACCCCACCACCACCGGCGGCAACCCCATTCCAGTGTACAATAGCACCGTCAACAGCCCCCGCCCGACAAATTTTTTGAAGCCGAGCCAGGCCCCCAGCGGAATACCAATGACGGCGCTGATGAGCAGCGAGATGCCCGAAAGGTACAACGAACGCCAAACAATTTCAAAAAGTCGGGGGTCAAAATGAAAAATCAGGTTGATTGCTTGAACAAAGCCCCTAAAAATATCGTTCACGTCTTTGTGCCTTTCACCACCACGAATGACCCGCGTCCATACCCCGTTTCAACCGGTTCGTCGGGAGAAATATTTTGCAACTGGCCAAAGATTGTTTGTGTACACTCAAAATTCGTAAACCGGGCGTGGCGCATAGCCGTGATAATTTCGTCAGTAGAGAAGAATGTCGCTTCCCGGTAAAATACACTTTCGTGCTGGTGCGCCAAATACATCCGTCCCACAGCGCTGTCTTGGTCAACCAACCCGATGAGTATTGCGCCGCCCTGTTTCAGCACGCGATGCACCTCACGCAGAGCCGCGTCCAAATCATCCACAAAACACACAGTCGTCACCATTAATGCTAAATCCACGGCGTTGGAACAAAAAGGGAGATTTTCCGCCACCCCAGATACGGTGTGGATTCCCCGCTGTTGGGCCAGGGTGTGCATTCGTGGTGAGGGGTCCACCCCCAATCTGATTCCCAGCGGAACGGCAAATCTGCCGGTCCCCACACCAATTTCCAGCCCCAGTTCATGCGCCGGCATCAGTTGCTGAACCGCGCGCAGTTCTGCCTGATAGGCCCAGTGGTGCTCGTGAAACCAGGCTTCGTATTGTGCAACATATTGTTGAAACGGTGTAATCTTGGGGGTCATCATTTCCCTTTTTGGTACTCGTGCCAGGCTTTGGAATCAGGGGTGAACAAAGACGCCCCGAAAGCGTCCACGCCAAAAGTGCCAATGAGCTGCTGTGTTTGGGGGCTGGTGAGCCAATTAATAAAAACGGTAGCCCCATCAAAGTTAACATCGGGATGCACCAATGGATTCACCGCTATCACGCCGTAAGGATTAAACAACACGGGGTCGCCTTGCACCAGAATCACCAGATCGATTCCCTCCAGTGTGCGCGCCAGATAGGTGGCACGGTCGCTGAGGGTATAAGCCAGTTGCTCGTTCGCCAGGGTGAGTACCGCGCCCATGCCTTGCCCCGCCGACTGATACCAATCGCCTGTTGGCTCAAGGCCCGCGGCCAGCCACAATGCTTTTTCTTTGGTGTGTGTGCCGGAATCGTCGCCACGAGAGATGAACAGGCTGCCCGTTTGGGCAATTTTCGCCATTGCTGCCGGCGCGTCGGTCATCCCGGCAATGCCGGCGGGGTCGTTGGGGGGGCCAATAATGACAAAATCGTTGTACATCACATCCTGCCGGTTCACGCCGTACCCGGCGCGGATGAAGGCATCTTCTTTGGCGCGGGCATGCACCAATAGCACGTCGGCGTCGCCCTTGCGGCCCAGTTCCAGCGCCTGCCCCGTGCCAACAGCCACAACGTCTACATCGGCGTGGTATGCCTGCTCAAAACTGGGCAGAATATAGTCAAGCAACCCAGAGTTGTCGGTGCTGGTGGTGGTTGCCAATATCAGGCGGCCCACATTGGTGGTTGGTCGGGCCACCACAATGGCCGGGTCTAGCGAAGTTGCCGCCACGTCTGGCGCGGGGACGCACAGTTTCCAACCCGGTTCGATGCGGTTGGGGTCATCAATTGCTGCGAAAGTGGGGTCAGTGACGTGTTGGGCGTTGGTGGCCGTCACAATTGCTGGATAGGCCAGCGGATTGCCGTAGAACTTTTCTGCAATTTTAGAGAGCCAGTCATTTAGTTGCACATTTACCGTAGATTGGCAGGTCGGCGCGGTGGTCTGCGCGTATGCTGATAGAGGCAGCAAACTCAGTGCAAACAAAAAAAAGAACAGGACAAGGATGCGGGTGTGCTTCATAGCATATTTCCTCCCTATGAAAATGAATGTGTGTTTAAGATTGAACGAATGGACGTTCCATGCAACACCGCTATGATTTTAACACATAACGCCATGCAAAAAAAGTTTACCTTATGAGAATAACTCGGCAAATCGTTCTCGAAGCATTGAATCAACGCCAGTGATCAGCGTGGTATATTTTTGGATGAATGCCAGACCCGCCGGGGTGATTCGCGCGCCTCCGCCACCGGAGCCGCCAACCTGTGTATCGACCAATTTTATTCCCAACCGTTCTTCAGATTGGTGTATTTTTTCCCACGCTCGCCGATAGGGGATGTCCATCCGCTCGGCGGCTTTGGAAATGGAGCCAGTTTCCTGCACCGCGCGCAACAATTTTACCCGCCACTGGCTCAACACTACCTGTCCATCTACTTCCAACCAAATATTTGATTTGACTTCCATTTAGAAGATCCACCTATCGCCACACATAGCGCAACGTGCAGCATGCTTGCGCAATTCAAGAGAAGTTCTATCCCTCGAATTTACAACCGCTGTCCACAACACACAAATATGAAAAAACAACGCTGTCCGCAATCGCTCAGGCCGACCGTTATCCTTCGCTTACAATGTCGCGGATTTGATTATAGATTTCTGGCTCCAGGATTATTTCGTAGCCCTTGCCGGTAACGTAGATTGCACGGCCACGTCTATCCCAGATGGATTGGAGTATTGCCCGCATGCGGTTGCGTTCAGCACGCAGGGCGGCCACATCATCGGTGGGTATTTCGCCAAGCAGCCGCTCTATCTCCGCCGCAGCTACACGAAACTCTCCCCCTGCCCGTCCCGGCAGCTTAACGGCGTCAATTTCGCCTTTGTGAATCCAGCGATTGATAGTACGTGGATTGACATTCAATCGTTCCGCGGCTTCTCGAATTGTGTAATATTGATCCTTAGATGCAGTCATTACCGTGCCTCCTCAATACGCAAGGGGCTGGCTTTGCAAGCCAGCAAGATTAAAAGAACAATTCATTAATGAAAAACGAACAGTCGTTTTTGTCCTCAATTCTGGTTCAAAGGTATTGTACGCAATAATGCAAGATAAGACAATATCAAAATGAAAATTTGAGACACACCAGAATAGTTGCCACAACATCCAAAATCTAGTAAGATTTGAAGTGGGAGATGCCTGTCTGCTCAACAATCTGAGGGGAGGCACTCAAACCTGACCAGCTAGGGTGCAATGCAAAAAATGTCCTCCAAAAGGCATCGCCCATCATGTTTCACGCAGCAAAAACAACAAAAATGATCCGCGGTCAGCTTTCAGCAGTAAAACTGACCGCTGAAAGCTGATGACTGACTGCTATTTTCAAGGGAAACGTCATTCCGAGCGTAGCGAAGGAATCTCCGGCTTTGAGGCGTGGAGACTGCTTCGCTATCGCTCGCAGTGACAGAACACATCTATTTTCAGAGGAGACAGAGAGTGAGTCAAAATAATATCGAGGCGCTATTGATGCCCCCTGCAACCTTTGACGAGCTGGACGTTCCCCATTCACTGGTCTACGATATTATTCTCCGCTATTTCTTCAATTACGGGAAATCAACCGGAAGTGAAATTACGCTCTTGCTTCGATTACCATTTAAGCTTGTGGATGAAGCAATGGCCCGGCTCCAGCAAGAACATCTTCTAGAAGTCCGTCGGGGTACGGGTGGCTTGGGACGGCGCGGATACATGTACGCTATTACCGATGAGGGGAAGAACCGTGCCCGTGATGCATTTGAGCGGTCACAATATATTGGCCCCACGCCGACCCCGCTGGAAAAATATAATGAGGCCGTTATAAAACAAACTCGCAAAGAAAAAATTAGCCCGGAACTGGTACAGCAAGCGCTAAATCATCTTATTTTGCCCCCAAATTTTGACCGGCGGATTGGCCCGGCAGTGAATGCAGGCACGTCGCTGTTTTTGTATGGTCCCCCAGGAAACGGCAAAACTACCATCGCCCAATCAATTGCAATGCTGGTGGCCGGCAGCGACCCGGTTTGGCTCCCGCATTCAATCGCAGTAGGTGGTCAGATTATCCAATTGTACGATAAATTAGTCCATCGCGAAGTACCTACCGAGGCAAATCCCCGCATCGACCCGCGCTGGCGATTGTTTCGGCGACCTTTTGTAATTGTGGGCGGTGAATTGACGATGGACAGCCTGGATTTGCGATACGATCCCGTGGCCAAATTCTACGAGGCCCCCTTGCAAATGAAAGCCAATTGCGGGATGTTTTTGATTGATGACTTTGGCCGACAGCAAATTAGCCCCACTGAATTACTGAACCGGTGGATTGTGCCGCTGGAAACAGAGATAGACCTGTTCCGACTGCAAACCGGGCAAACGTTTCAGGTGCCGTTTAAACAACTTATTGTTTTCAGCACCAACCTCGACCCGGAACAACTGGTTGACGATGCGTTTTTGCGGCGCATTCAAATGAAGGTTGGCGTGTTTAGCCCAGACGAGAAAATGTTCTACCGCATTTTTGTGGATATGTGCAAAAGTTTGAATGTGCCCTTTGACAAACAGTCATTTATCCACTTTCTGCAAGAATGGTATCGCAAGCCAGGGCGGCAGTTGCAGGCCGTTCACCCCCGCGACATACTGAAAATTGTGGTGTCGTTGTGCGATTATGCCGGAGAACCGTATCACCTGACACCGGAATTAATTGATGAGGCCTGCTGCTCTTACTTTGTTGATGCGTCAGGAAGCAACCATACCACCACCCTGGCCAGGGTGCAGTAATATTCGCGCCAAAAACAAGAGGCTGGCATCGAAAGCCAGCCTTTTATTTTTTACATACGTCATCCACTTTAGAAAAAATTAAATACCTTCAGCCTGTTCAGTTTCCTGCGCCTGAATTGTTTTGGCAATTTTATCGAGGAGGTCGCGGACCACAAATGGTTTTACCACATACTCACTGAACAAATTGGAATATTTCCCCGTTTCTACTTCGTCTTCAAGATAGTGTCTGGCAGTGAGCATAATTACCGGAATGTGTCGGGTGGTTTCATCTGATTTCAGCTTCTCTAATATTTCCCAACCGTAAATGCCAGGCAACATTACATCCAGTAAAATTAAATCAATATTATCTTTGTTTTCGGCAATAAGTTTCAATCCCTGTGCCCCATTGTACGCAGCGGAAACTGTATACCCTTCCTTTTCCAAAATCAGTTTGCCAAGCGTAACCATTTCTCGATCATCTTCTATCATCAAAATGTGTGCGGACATAAACATCACCTTTGCACGTTAAATATTGCCTGTTGTTTGCAACAGCTAAACCATTTGTATCACGTTTAGAGACAGAAAATATAGTCCACTATGTTACAACCTTATTACAATAGCACTACTTCCGTACCGTTCTTTCTTACTTTAAATATTACGGTGTGTCTACTTTAGTATAACATAATTACGTGCAGACCATAAATTCTATCATCTCGAATCGGTGTGTCTGGATTCCTCGCTTGCCAGTACAGCAGCCAATCCAATATAGGTTTCTGGAGACAGGTCCAACAACCGCGCTTTGTCTACTTGTGAAATGGGGAGCGTTTGGACAAATGCTTTTAGTTGGGCGGCTGTGATGGCCTGCCCACGGGTCATTGCCTTCAGCTTCTCATACGGATTATCAAGGCCCGCTTTACGCATAATTGTTTGTACCGGCTCGGCCAGCACATCCCAGGCCGTCGCCAAATCGGCGTGCAACGCCTCTTCGTTCAACGACAGCTTGCGCAATCCTTTTTCAATAGATTGAAGCGCCAGCAACGAGTGCCCCACACCACTGCCCACATTTCTGAGGACGGTTGAATCGGAAAGATCACGCTGCCAACGTGACACGGGGAGCTTTTGGGCCATAAATCCCAACAAGGCGTTGGACACCCCCATATTTCCTTCGGCATTCTCAAAATCAATGGGGTTGACTTTGTGCGGCATAGTGGAGGATCCCACTTCTCCGGCAACCACGCGCTGGGTAAAATAGCCTTTGGAAATGTACAGCCACATATCCCGCGCCAAATCAATGGTAATGGCGTTAAAGCGGATAATAGCCTGAAATAGTTCGGCCATAAAATCATGTGCTTCAATCTGGGTGGTTAACGGATTGTAGGTGAGACCTAATTTTTGCTCCACAAATTTTTGGGCAAAACCGGGCCAATCTGCTTCCGGGTAGGCCAGGCTGTGCGCGTTGAAATTGCCCACTGCACCGTTAATTTTGCCCAGATATTCTTGCTGCTCAATATGGGCCAGTTGTCGTTTTAAGCGGTGACTGAATACAGCCAGCTCTTTGCCCACGGTGGTTGGCGAAGCGGGTTGCCCGTGGGTGTGCGCCAGCATCGGAACAGCCTGATATTGCTGCGCCAGAGCGTTGATGATACCAACAACCTGCCTGGCAGCATCAGCCCAGATTTTCCCCACCCCCTGCTTAAGCATCAGGGCGTAGGCCAGATTATTAATATCTGCCGAGGTACAGGCAAAATGCACAAATTCTCGCTGCGCTGCCAGCGATGTTCCCTCTAGCTGACGTTTAAGATAGTACTCCACAGCCTTTACGTCGTGGTTGGTAGTGCGCTCAATAGATTTTACCGCCTCCGCTTCAGCGAGGTCAAAATTATCCACCACACTGCGCAACAAACCAAGCTCGTCTGCAGAGAGGGGACGTAACTCAGCGATGAGCGGCCATTCGGCCAGGGCGATAAACCATGCAACTTCCACCTGCAAGCGATGCTTGATGAGTGCAAATTCAGAAAAGGTCCCGGTCAGCACGCCAATTTTGGCGCGATACCGGCCATCGAGCGGGGAAATTGCGGTGAGTTCTGTCAAAGTATCCATAACATTTTTAATACGAAAGATTGATGGTGGCAAATGAGGCTTATTTCGACGGTCAATGCCACTCCTTAAATTTTAATACGCTACAAAGCATCCGCAATCAACAGGCCGCCAAGACCAACAATGACCCCGATATGGAGCAGCCAGTCTCCGACAGACAAAAAGTCTAATGCGGGGATAAACTGGGCGAACAAACTGATTACGACCAGCAGCAGTCCACTCAACGGCAAAATGCCCTTAATTTCTGCCAGCCGATTCAGAAAATTCTTCATTTGTCACTCATCCTTTGGCATTAACATCTATGTGTGTTCCGCGAGGTCACTGTAAGCTGCAAATGTTTGCACTAATTCCGGCGGCACACGTGCGACAACGTGCGTGCCTGTTTCATCGTGGCTTTCTGATTGGATAACAGCTTGCGCATGCAGCAGCGAGAGCAAATTACCGGCACTGTAAGGCAGATGGAGCGAGAGCAGAACCAGATTATGTTGCAACAGCGCCTCCAGCCGATTCAACAGTTCATCCAATCCCCGCCCCGTTTTGGCACTGATCGGAATACTATCGGCGTAGTTGGTTAACGCTTGTTTCACGGCGTCCAGGGGGTCATCGAAGACATCCATTTTGTTCAAGACGGTCAGCATTGGAATATCGATAGCTTTTAGCTGGCGCAAGGTGTTTTCAACTGCCTGCACGTGCTCCAGGGCATTGGGGTGAGTAATGTCTACCACGTGGAGCAGCAAATCCGCTTCAGCCACCTCTTCTAATGTGGCCCGAAATGCGGCAATCAATTGCGTAGGCAATTTTTGTATAAAGCCCACGGTATCGCTCACCAGCACTTCTGTGCCCTGTGGAAGGCGTATGCGGCGAGTGGTGGGGTCGAGGGTGGCAAATAGTTTGTCGGCAACGTAAATGGGCAACTGCTCCGCATCGTCGGTGCCCGCTTTTTGGATGAGTGCGTTGAGCAAGGTGCTTTTCCCGGCGTTGGTGTAGCCCACAATAGCCACCACGGGGATGTTGTTCTGTCGGCGGCGTGCCCGGTGGCGCGCCCGATGAACTCGTACTTTTGACAAATTGGCTTTTAACCGGGCAATTTTGCGATTAATCTCGCGCCGGTCAACCTCAAGCTGGGTTTCACCAGGGCCGCGAACGCCCACGCCCCCCGTTGCGCCCCCGGCGCGTCCTCCTGCCTGCCGCGCCAGGTGAGTCCACATGCGCGTAAGTCGCGGCAGTCGATATTCCAATTGCGCCAGCTCAACCTGTAGCTGGCCTTCACGGGTGCGAGCGTGGCGCGCAAAAATATCTAAAATTAGTGCCGTGCGGTCAAGCACTTTAATGTCCAGCTCTTTTTCCAGCACCCGTTGCTGGCGCGGACTCAATTCAGCGTCAAAAATAAAAACTTCGATGTCAAGCTCGTTTTTGTAGCTGCTTAAGTCTTCCAGTTTGCCCGTGCCAATCAGGGTGGCAGGGTGAGGCTTGGTTAAACGCTGGATGGTAGCGCCGATAACTTCCACGTTGGCGGTATCGGCCAGCGCAGCAAGTTCTTCAAGCGAATCTTCAATGGCCAGCACGCCGGTTTGGAAGCGATGCGTGCGCATCTCCACACCCACCAAAAACCCGCGCTCTCTGGGAGACTCAGAATAAAAATAACGATCAGGTTTTGTCATAGAATATATCTTACTCATCTTTGCTTTATTAGGGAAATGAGACCAGGGCAAACGCATCTAAAAGTAATTCTCATTTTGACGGAACATCATCAACGGTTATTCGTTTGTAGGGGTAAGATGCACTGATTTGGTGAATTGGGACAGAACGGTTATAGTGGCTGGGGGAGTCAAGTTGATCAAAAAAAACTGGAGATTAGGTAGGTGTGATTGGAGATCGGCGCCCCGGCACGTGAGACCACGCCCAATCACGCACGCGAGGAATTATGTCTACCCAAAAACCCAAACTTGTTTATTCTACCCGCAGCGACGCTCACCTTGCAGGCAAGGACGTCCAGCCAAAAGTTGAAAGCCTGCCCCCGCAGCAGCAAACGATCCGCGTGCGTCTGGACAAAAAACGCCGCCGGGGGAAGACGGTCACCGTCGCCGAGGGGTTTCAATTGGACCCGACCGCCTTGAAAACGTTACAAAAAACACTCAAGCAGTTTTGTGGGGCCGGTGGAACAACCAAAGGGAATGAAATTGAAATTCAGGGCAACCACCGGGAGAAAGTAATGCAAAAGTTGGCGGCGCTGGGATACAAGGTTAAGCGCGCCGGTGGGTAATTTAACTTGAAGTTTCCGGGGAAGTTGTCGCCGGCAACGGGTCTGTCTCCTGCGGTTCGGGGAGCGCCTCCGGTTCAGCGGGCATCAGGTTGCGGAAAACAAGTGTCCACACTGCGGAGCGGAACACCAAATACAACCCCGTCACAAACATCAGCGGGACAATCATAACTACCAAAAACACGGGTAAGCCCGCCAGCAATGCTCCCAGCAACTCTTGGGTGAGCCAATAGCCTATCAACGCCGGCACAACCCCCGCCACGCCGCCCATTAGCATGGCGACAATTATCAGCACGATGCTAGCAATCGCCCACCCAATGCCAATCCCTGCCAGAAGCAGCACCGTAATGGCCACGTGTTTGACGTTCTTTCGGATCAGCGAGAAACTTCCCCCCAAACTATCCACAGGGTCCTGGTCACGCAGTGCGGCAAGACGCCACCCCAGTTCAGACAGGGGAGAAACAATCAACCCAACCGCCAGCACCACCAGCACCCAGAGAATCAACAGGAAGACAGTAGAGAAGATGCCAATAACCAGCATCGTCTCAGATTTGCTCAGTGCGCCCAGCACTACTGGCGCAACAACCATCACCAGCGCGCCGCCCAGCAGCAGCACCAGCGGGATTCCGATAATTAGATTGATTAAAAAGATGCGCCAGGCCCGGCGCGACCAACCCCAACGCCACCCGTCCCTCACAGTAACTCGCCCTGTTTCTTCTACCTGCTCTACCATGCCGATGATTGCGGCCCGGCTCACTGAACGCACGATGACGCCGACAACAATTAGTAGCGCCACCAACAGCAGGATGCCGGCAACAATGGCTATCACCAGGGCTATGTCTAACTGGGGCAGACGAAACCCGTTAAACGGGAGATTATCTGTGCCCTGATTTGTGGGGCCGCCGCCTTCCCAACTGCCGATGTTTCCTCCGTTTCTGCTGCCGCTGCACAGCGCCAGGAAAAAGCCAAACAACCATAAGGCTCGGTAGCGGACGGTAATCTTAAACGCGCGTTTAATAATAGCGATGTAATCCAAGTTTCCCTCCCTTGAAAATAGTAACCAGTCATCAGCTTTCAGCGGTCAGTTTTACTGCTGATAGCTGATCGCTGACGGCTAAAAGCTAAATTTTCATCCTCGTTGCCGTCCCACCAGGGGCTGTCCGGTTCCTTTGGAGACTGTTAACCGCAGTTCGATAGTCCAGGCGTCGTTTCAAATCGGCAAGCGTGGCACCCAGATGCCCACAGGGCAAAGGCGACGCGATTGTTAAGATAATACCTTTAAACCCCAGAAAAAGAAAAACGACGCCTCTTGATGCGCGAAACAGGGCGTCGCCTTAATATTTGGATCCATTGATCTGTTTATGCAGCTATTTTTTCGCCGGCCCCAACTTCGTTTAGATATCTAAGCATTTCCGCTTGTGACTTTTGATACCGTTTTAGCAATTGCTTGTCTGTGTCTCTGAGCGCGTTAATAGTGCGCTGAGAACAGGCCGCGCACCCCAAAGCTGCTTTGTAGCTTCCTAAATCACAGTTCAAACAGTCACACACTTTTATCATCATGTGGCTAAATGCCAGTGAATCAACATGGGTTTCTGGTAAAGATGCCACGTGCTCAACCAAGTTTTGCCATTCACGCCCTTTAAGTTTTTTTAAGCCACCAACCTTTGAGTGAGGAAATAGAATTTCGCAATGAGAGTACATCATGTCACACCTATCACATTAAAATTTCACCAGGCTGTACCTTTCAAATTCAGCCGTCATATCACAAAAAAATTGAAGCCCACCGATTTTCACCGCAACGGCGTGACTTCACTAATAACATTCTACACGCCGCAACAGCCGGTGTCAAAAATTTCTACCAATTACGCGCCAACAGGCGCCGCACCTGCATCCCGGGAGTGGTGAAAATCCTGAAACCGTTGTACACTCCCCCTGCTTTCCTATTGACATCCTCGCCATACAGAGAAATAATAGTTAAAGCGATCAATAAAACATCATCCGCCAACCTTGCAAAAATTTGTCTACCCCCGCAAAGCAGGATTTTTATGCATCTAGAACTCAGAGATATTCCACTATTCAAAGATTTAAACGATAAAGATTTAGACTTGATTGCAGCATTGTTGAAACAGGTCAGTTACGCCAAAGGGCAAACCATCTTCCAACAGGGTGACCTTGGCAATGCAATGTACCTGGTTGAATCTGGGCAAGTAGTGGTATGGGACGAAGAAGCTCACCAGGCATTGGCCTATTTAGGGCCGGGTAGTTTTGTGGGTGAAATTGCCCTGCTCCTGGCCGAACCCCGTTCCGCCAGCTTAAAAGTTGCCATTGACGCCGATTTGTACATGCTTGAAAAAGATGCATTTGACCGCCTGCTACAAGAACGACCCGAAATTGCAATTTACATGACGCGCGAACTGGGACAACGATTGGTGAAAACCAGCAAGCAACGCTTTAAACCCCAATCCAAACGCATTTCTGCGCTTTGGGGCATTGACAACGGCGAACTGGTGCGCGCGATCAAGCAGTACGTCCCCAGATCCGTCGCCATCATCCCTCTCCCCAATTGCCTGCCCTACGCAGCCTTCAAAAACATTCCAGGGGTTTCCATTATGGCCGACCATGAACACGCTATTGAGAATCTGGCCGGACATTTGAGCGTTCAGGTAGAGACACACAGTCACGTCATTGTGCTACTCCCACAGACCCTTAGCCCACTGGCGAAAAAGGCGCTGAGTTTAGCTGACACAGTAATTAGCATTGGCACTCCCCCGCGCTGGATTCCAGACAACGTCGGCTCGGAAAAACTGTGGGAAACAGATAACACCCCCGTTGCATTAGCACGCATTGCCCGCCGATTGACAGGCCACACGGTGGGATTGGCGTTGTCCAGCGGCGGCGGCAAGGGACTGGCTCATCTGGGCGTGCTGAAAGTGCTGAGCGAGGAAGACATTCCCATCGACATCATTGCCGGAACCAGCGCCGGCGCTTTTTTCGGTGTTCACCTGGCATTGGGGCGGAACAGTGAGCAAATCCTTGCTTTTGCCAATGAACTCCAAAACTACAACCGTTGGGTCAATTGGGATATTAACGTTCCACCGCGTTCTGGCCTGTTAAAAGGGGCCAAAGCCAAAGGGTTAATTGCCCGGATGGTAGAACACAAACGCTTTGAAGACTTGAGCATCCCTTTCTTCTGCGTTGCCACCGATATTAATACCGGCGAAGAAATTGTGTTCGATTCTGGCAGCCTGGCAGACGCCATCCGAGCCAGTTTGAGCATTCCTTTTCTCGCCAATCCCTGGCACGTCAACCAGCGTTACTTTATCGACGGCGCATTCGTGGACCCCATCCCGGCCAAACTCCTGCGCGAAAAAGGGGCAGATATCATCGTTGCGTCCAGCGTTATTCAGCCGCTTACCCCAAACGAACCAACGCTTCCGGCCCAAACCAGGCAGAAAATGCCCAACTTCCTGCAAATCATCACCAATATTCAAAACATTGTTGAAAATCAACTGGTCAACTCGCAGCTCGGCGCAGTTGACGTGATGATTCACACCAAGGTACAGGTTGAGCACGCGCTGGATTTCAGCAAAGCCCGCGAAATTATCGCCGCCGGTGAAACCGCTGCTCGCGCCCAAATCCCCACCATTAGGGCCTGTTTGGAAACCCCCTCCCAAGAATGAGGTGCAAATAGATGACAAAAACTGTTCTCCTCACCGGCGCCAGTGCGGGCATTGGGCGTGCGGCTGCCTACCGCTTTGTGGAAGCCGGATACAACGTGGCACTCGTGGCGCGTTCTGCAAACAAACTCGCTCCCCTGGCCGCAGAACTGGGGCCGCAAGCCCTTGCCCTGCCCGCCGACATTAGCCAGCGCTCCACCAACACCACTATTGTGCAACAGACGCTTGCCCATTTTGGACAACTCAATATTCTGGTGAACAATGCCGGAATTGGCATCTACGGCCCCACAGCAACGGCTTCCCCTGAGGATATGCAACGGGTGATGGCCGTAAATTTTTGGGGGCCGATTTATTTGATGCAGGCCAGCATCCCGGCGATGAAAGCCAACGGGGGGGGATTGATCATCAATGTTGCGTCAATTATTGGCCGCCGAAGCACACCCTGGTCGGGAGTATATTGCGCCAGTAAAGCTGCACTGGAACATATTGTTGAATCGCTGCGCGTGGAGTTGGCCGCCGACAACATCCGTTTCAGTACTTTGTACCCCGGTGTTACCCACACCGATTTTATGCAACATTCCCTCGGTAATGCCCGGCAATTGCGGGGACGGGTTACAGGTGTCCCCGCCGCAAAGGTGGCCGCAAAATTGGTGCAGGTGGCAAAAAAAGAGCCACGTGATGCATACGTGACTCTTCTAGATGCTGTTTTTGTGAATTTTAGCCGGTTGTTTCCAGCACTAATGGACTGGGTTTTTCAACGTTATTTTAACCCGTAAAACAACTCCCCGCCCTATGCAGAGGAGCCGCTCAAGTTATCTCGCGGGCGATACGTTATTTTAGCCAGGATAATTCCTAAGCCGTACAAAATCAGCAGGGGTGCCATAACCAGCCCCATCTTCACGGGTTCGGAGGTGGGCGTACTGAGGACCGCCGCGATCGCAATACGCACAATGGCGTATCGCGCATTGGACAGCAAAAATTTAGAGTTGAGCAGTCACAA
>CAYPUV010000048.1:0-20427 GCA_964413895.1 uncultured Anaerolineaceae bacterium | reverse complement strand
CCCCGGGCGCTTCGACCGGCGCGTGGTGCTGGACCGCCCCGACTGGCTGGGACGACGCCAGATTTTGGACGTTCATATGCGCGGCAAACCCATCGCGCCCACCGTTAACCGAGACATCCTGGCAAAGCGCACCATTGGCTTTGTGGGGGCAGACCTGGAAAACCTGGTGAACGAAGCCGCTATCCTGGCCGCTCGCCGCAATCGGAAAGAAATTACTCAAGCTGAGTTGGAAGAAGCAATTGAAAAAGTACAGCTAGGCCCAGAACGACGAAGTCGAGTAGTACCCGACCGGGAGAAAAAGATTATCGCTTACCACGAAGCTGGTCATGCGCTGGTCGGTCATATACTTAAAGATGCTGATCCGGTACAGAAAGTGACCATTGTGCCCCGGGGAATGGCAGGCGGCATAACGTGGTTTTTACCAGAAGATGACCGCACGTTGGTTGATACAAACTATTTAGAAGCGCAGTTGGCCGTAGCGCTGGGGGGGCGCGTGGCCGAAGAAGTTGTGTTCGGCGACATTACCACCGGTGCCAGCGCCGATTTGCAATCTGTCACCAATACAGCCCGTTCGATGGTGACGCAATATGGGATGAGCAAGCGTTTAGGCCCTGTAACATACGGTGAGAAAGAGGAACTAATTTTCCTGGGGCGAGAGATTAACGAGCAGCGCAACTACAGCGATGAAACGGCTAAAGAAATCGACGAAGAAGTAAAACAATTGGTAGACCAGGCGTATCAAGTTACCAAAAAAATTATCATCGAATACCGCAATAAATTGGATAAAATTGCACAGTATCTTTTAGAAGAAGAAACACTCGACGCAAAAGAATTTGCCGCTATTTTCGAGGCAGACCCCCCCACGCCGGTTGTGCCAGAAACTGCGCCGATACCAGCATAAATATCCTTCAGGTTCTTTGGGATTTCGCGGGGTAGTTTTCAAGTCCGTACCATTTTCTTGCATCGAATGGTACGGATTTTTTAGTTTTTTTACCATTTTTCGTGTCATTCATATAATTTGATGCAATTGGGTGCTATAGGACGATGGCTGAATAGTCACTGATTGTATTTGGCACACGCAAGCAAGTTATGCGTTTTGTTTGGCCAGTTCCTCTTCTAGCAATTGGCGGCGCAATATTTTGCCGACCATTGTTTTGGGCAGTTCGTCCCTGAATTCTACGTATTTGGGAACCATATAGGCCCGCATTTCCTTTTTGCACCAGGCCCGCAACGCTGCCTCTGTCATCGATGCTCCTTCTTTAAGTACTACAAACGCTTTGGCCACCTCGCCCCGACGTTCGTCTGGAACCCCGACCACGGCAGCCTCTACAATTTCCGGGTGGGTGTAAAGAATGTACTCAACCTCGTTGGGGTAAATATTGAATCCGCCAGAAATAATCATATCCTTTTTGCGGTCAACAATCTTAACGTAGCCATCTGCATCCATCAGAGCGATGTCGCCAGTGTGCAGCCACAGGTCGCCATTCTCATCAGGGCGCAACACATTAGCGGTTTCGGTGGGCATGTTCCAGTAACCTTTCATTACTTGCGGTCCTTTGATGCACAATTCGCCCACCTGCCCCACCGGCAATACTGTTTCCCCCGTTTCCAAATCGATAATTTTTACCTCTGTCTCCGGGATCGGCACGCCGATGGTTCCGAGTTTGCCACCGCTTTGCAATGGATTAATGGTGACAGCAGGACATGTTTCGCTTAAACCATAAGCTTCTACCAGTTTGGCGCCTGTGAGCCGCACAAATTCCTTTTGCACCTCCGGTGGCAATCCGGCAGCGCCGCTGAGACAGACTTTTATGGACGTTAAATTATATTTCCCCGTCTGCACGTCTGGATGGTTATTTATGGCATTGTAAAGGGTTGGTACACCAGGGAAAAATTCAACGTTGTGTCGGGTGAGGTTTTTTAGCAAATCGTTCAAATCTCTGGGATTTGGAATCATCACTTGCGCAAATCCTTTGTAGATGGACCAATTTTGGCAAGCAGTCATTCCATAGCTGTGGGTCAGCGGTAGAGCAGACATTGTTACACTTGCCCCTTCCACGCCTTCAACATCCCAACGAGCGGCCTGGATAGTATTAGCAACCAGATTTCTGTGCGTCAACTGCGCTCCTTTGGGCATTCCGGTTGTGCCGCCCGTATACATCAACACTGCCGTGTCCTCCGGCGTCACAGAAACCGGCGACGGTCTGCTATTTCCTGCACGCAGAAAATCTTTCCACCACACAGCCGTGGCGTCATTGGCAATATTTACGCGATGCCGTTCCTTGTTCATATCTGGTTTATTCTCTTTAAGCAGCGTAAACAGCACCTTGAGCAAGGGGGGGAAATAATCTTTGATGCTAGTGACAATCACTCGTTTTAGATCCAAATCAGACTGTACTTTCCGCACGCGATTGTAAAGCAGGCTTAAAGAGACCAAGTAAGTTGCCCCAGAATCTTCAATTTGGTGCTTAATTTCACGCGGCACGTACAGAGGATTGCTGGGGACAACAATTCCGCCGGCCCGCAGCGCGCCGTAGTACGCAATAGTGTATTGGGGGCAATTAGGAAGGTACAGCGAAATTCGATCTCCTTTTTTGAAGCCGTTGGCTTGCAATGCCGCAGCAAACTGGTTTACCAATTGATTCAATTGCGCATAGGTTAGCTTTCGGTTGTAGAAGATGATGGCGGTGCTGTTGGGAAATTTGTGAGCTGTGTCCGTTAAAAATTGATCTAACGGAATGTCTGGAAACTCCAGACTGGTTGGCACTCCTGGGTCATACGCTTTTTGCCAGATTTTTTCCATAGCAGACGAGCCTCTCGTATTTACAAAAAGGTCACTCAGTTATGCAATTGGGCGACCTTATAGGTGGAACAGACAACTATCAACCAAATATGAATTTAATTTGTTTTCTCGTAACTATTCAGCCGTCATTGCGAAGCCTGTCAGGGCTGAAGCAATCCCCGCGATTGAGCCGGAGATTGCTTCGCTACGCTCGCAATGACGCAATTATGGACGGTGGCTGAATAGTTACGTTTTCTCTATCTATTGCAATGATTTTAGCCTGTTTCTTGTTTTTCCTCTTCCAACAACTTGCGGCGCAAAATTTTTCCAACCATCGTTTTGGGCAGTTCGTCCCTGAATTCTACGTATTTGGGAACCATATAGGCGCGCATCTCTTGTTTACACCATGCCCTCAAGTCCTCTTCAGTCATCGTTTTGCCCTCTTTCAACACCACAAAGGCTTTTACCACTTCGCCGCGCGTTTCGTGTGGCACGCCGACAACAGCCGCTTCTAAAATATCGGGATGGGTGTAAAGTACGTTTTCAACTTCGTTGGGGTAAATATTATATCCTCCGGCGATGATCATGTCTTTCTTGCGGTCTTTGATGGTAATATAGCCCTCTTCATCCATCACTGCGATGTCGCCGGTATACAACCACACCTCACCATTTTCATCGGGGCGCAGCACATTGGCGGTTTCGGTGGGCATGTTCCAGTAGCCTTTCATTACCTGCGGCCCCTTGAAGCAGAGTTCACCAATTTCGCCCTGCGGGAGGACCCTGGTGCCGGTTTCTACATCAACAATTTTAACATCTGTTTCAGGGACGGGGACGCCGATGGTCCCAATTTTGCCCATGGTGCTAATAGGGTTCACGGTACACACGGGTGTGGCTTCGCTCAGGCCATACCCTTCAATGAGCTTGCCGCCGGTAATGCGCACAAACTCTTTCTGCACTTCCTGTGGCAGTCCCGCTGCGCCACTGATGCATGCCTTGACAGAAGACAAGTCATACTTGCCAGATTTTACATCGGGGTGGTTGTTGATAGCCGTGTAGAGGGTCGGCACACCAGGGAAAAGCTGCACTTTGTAATTTTGTAAATTTTTCAGCACGTCGGGCAAGTCTCTGGGGTTGGGGATGAGGACCTGCGCAAACCCTCGGTAGATGGATTGGTTTTGGCACACGGTCATTGAGTAGCTGTGCGTCAAAGGCAGCGCGGTCATCATTACCCCTTTGCCGTCTTCCAGGTCGGTAAGCCACGATGACACTTGCAAGGTGTTGGCGATCAGGTTTTTGTGCGTCAGTTGCGCGCCTTTGGGGACGCCGGTTGTACCGCCGGTATACATTAGCACGGCAGTATCATCTGGCTGAATGCTGACGGGGGCAGGTTTTCCAGTTCCGGTTTTGAGGAAATCCTGAAACCACACTGTGTCTGCGTCACCAGCAATGTCTACCCGATGTCGCTCGCCGTTCATATCTGGCTTGTTCTCTTTGACCACGGTAAACAAAAAACGCAAAAATGGCGGGAAGTATTCTTTGATGTTGGTAACAATAACTTTTTGTAGCGCCAAGCCCTGGCGTACCTGTTTTAATCGGTTGTAGAGGAGGCTCAACACAACAATGAAGGTAGCACCGGAATCTTTTATCTGATGTTCAATTTCACGAGGTACGTACAAGGGATTACTGGGAACGACAACGCCACCCGCACGTAACGCGCCGTAGTAGGCAATGGTGTATTGAGGACAGTTTGGCATATAAATGGCAATGCGGTCACCTTTTTTAAAGCCATTTTTTTGCAATGCTGCCGCAAACTGATCAACAAGCCGATTGAGTTGAGCATAGGTTAGCTTGTTATTGTAAAAAACTAATGCCGTATTAGTGGGGAATCTTTGAGCTGTGTTGGCAAGTAGTTGATCCGTGGGGAGATTGGGGATTTCTAAACTTGTGGGCACACCGGGATCATACGCCTTGAACCAGAGCTTCTCCATTGAGTACCTCCTCCAAAAAAAGTTATTTTATTGTTGTTAAAGATAATTACAGTATAAACGGAGACAAAAGAGTTGTCAAAATCAATTCATGTCGGCCCATATACTCAGCCAGTGAGGGGGAATGCGGGTGGCTTTACCCTGAGCATTGATGCAAATGTGGCGTGTTACGCCTGTTGCCAGAGTCTGGCCAGTTTCCGCATTAAAAACGGTGTAGCTGAAATTCATTTTGCGACTCTGCACGCGATCTACACGGCATTCTACGGTGATAAGCTGGTCGTATTTGGCAGGAGCAATAAAGCGTATCTCTACCTCTGAAACGGCCAGCGAAACGCCGTTGGCCTCAAAATCAACGTAACTGGTGCCTTTGGTGCGCATAAATGCGCTGCGAGCTTCTTCAAACCACACCAGGTAAGTTGAATGATGGACAATTCCCATTGCATCCGTTTCGGCGTAGCGTACGTGGAAGGTTGTTTGTGCCGCGTTTGGCGTCACCAGTTTTTCCATAGTTACTCCTCTTGAGATTCGTAATCAATCAGGTAACGAATGGCATGACAAGCGTCAACAATATTTTTCACGCTAATATCCACCCACTGGTTTGGCTCTGAATCAACTAATACCGTTGTCATCCCCAGTAATTTAGGTTCTCGCAAATTGCGTGCCTGATCATCAACGTAGACACAGGTTTTGGGTGTTGTTTCTAAACGGTGCACAACTGTTGTGTATGGATGTAACGCCGGTTTGCTTACAAAGTTGACGGAACGAATGTCAAAAATGCCTTCAAAATAATCAGCAACGCCCAGTACATTCATTACATTTTCGGCGTGTTTGCGATAAGAATTAGTAAAAATATATTTATGTAACGGAAGTTTAGAAAGGCAGTGGGCAAGCTCCGGGTTTGGTTCTAAATACTCGGAAACTGGGATGTCGTGGATAAAATCTAAATACTCTTCAATATCTACGCTTTCTTCTTGAAGTAGTCCTCGCAACACTGTGCCATACTGAAAGTTGTAATGGGCGCGTCTGGCTGTAGCTTCTTCGTATGTCAATTCCAGTGTTTTCATGAGATACGTTTTGATACGCTCACCGATCGCGGGCATAACAGGCGTATTTTTGGGATACAGTGTATCATCCAAATCAAAAAGAATGTACTTAAGGGACATTAACCAAGTACCTTTTTTGTTCGCCTTCCCTGGCGAGAGTTTAGAGTCGCATCCATGCTATGAGGTTTCTTGTATGATAGTACTCAACAGCCCAGAGTCAATATTTGCTCCGGTTAAAATGCATACGACTGTTTTTCCAGCAATGTCCAGCGAATTTTGTAGCAGCGGCGCAATGGCAATTGCGCCAGAAGCTTCAACCAAAAGTTGTTCCCGGCTGAGCAACGTGAAAATAGCCTGCCGGATGTCTGCTTCGGAATGGAGCAAGATATTGTCTACCAGGGTGCGAGCGAGGTAAAACGGAATGCTGCCAAATCCACCGGCCAGCCCTTCGGCCAGAGTGGGAGCATGTTCATAGGGGTCAATGGGGTATCCCTGTTCAAACGAAAGTTTGGCCGCCGGAGATGCCTCTGGCTGCACACCGATAATGCGCGTGAGCGGGTTAATTGCCTTTGCCACCAATGCGACACCGCTCAACAGGCCGCCACCCCCCGTGGGAACCAGAATCGCGTTGGCAGAGGGAAGGCCAAGCATCACTTCCAGGCCGCACGTACCCTGCCCCAGCACAATATCCACATCATTGTACGCCGAAACATACTGCGCTCCCGTTTCGACGGCGAAGGCTTCTGCTGCCTGGTGCGCTTCTTCATACGTGGAGCCGGCTTTATGCACAGTAACGGGGTACAGCGACAGTTTTTGGAGCTTGGCTTCGGGCGTTGTTTGGGGCACAAAAACAGTCACCGGAGCCACCTGAAGTGCCTCGGCAGCATAGGCTAATCCCAGGCCGTGGTTCCCCGCGCTGGCGGTAACAACGCCGTTTACCAGGTTTTTCGCGGCCATGCTCGCCAGTTTGTTCAAAGCGCCCCTAACTTTAAAGCTGCCGGTTGGCTGTAAAAAATCAAGCTTCAGCCACACGTCTGCGTTGCAAAATTGGCTAAGGTACTTGCTTTGTACAAGCGGTGTGTGCCTGATGTACGAGGTAATGCGACGATGGGCATCAATAAAATCGTGTAATCTTAACGCAGGTAACGACATAACTGATCCTCCAACAAACTATTTGGTTGAGCGGGACCCTTTTACGGCAACACACGTTGCCCGGCGGTTGTCTCTATCACGCGCTGGGTAAGTAAATACCACGCGCTGATGTTCCGAAAGCGGTCTGCCGGAGTGATAATAGACCCCAATTGCACATTCTTCACGGTATCGCGCAGAGCATACGTGTACGCCGGGTAATAGAGAATGAGTGCCGGGAGTTCGTCTGCAAAAATGCGTTGAAAATCATAATAATACTTAACCCGGTCGGCTTTGTTGAGAACAGTGCGGCCCTGCTCCAAATCTTGCGAGGCGGCAGAATTATCCCAACCGCCGAAATTCTGCCCGGCGTCAATTTGGCTCTGGTGCCAAAAACGATAGGGGTCAGGGTCGCCGAACAATTCTACTTGAATGAGCGCCGCTTCAAACTGATGGTCTTGTAATCGCGCTGAAAGTTCATCCCCCACTGCTTCAACTGTCACACCGACCCCAGCCTGCTGCCATTGGCGAGCAATGGACTCGGCAACACGAGCTTGTATGGGATTACCGCTCACAAGTAGCTTAAATTGAAACGGCACGCCACCGTTGTCTCTTGTGCCGTCGCCATCTGTATCAACCCAACCGGCGGTATCCAATAACTTTGCAGCCTGAATTGGATTATAGGTGGGATAATCTTGCTGGGGATTGTAAGCCCAACTCCCTGGTAAAAATGGTCCCCGCGCTACAACGGCCTGTCCGTGCATTGCATCATCAATAATGGCCTGACGATCAAGCAACATTAACAGCGCCCGCCGAACCGCGCTGTCCTGGAAAAAGGGCAGTGTATCGGGTTGCTGCAAGTTAAAATATACCACACTGTAACGTGGCAGTTGAGCGCTGTACAACTGTACATAGGTTCGGTTCTCTAATTCAGGGATCATAGCGGGCAACACGCGCCCAATCCCATCAATCTCCTGGGCTTCTAATGCCTGGTTCAGCGCGGCAGCAGAAGAATACAAATTGAACTGAACCTGTTCAATGCGGCTCGGTTGGCCCCAGTAGCGTGGATTGCGCACCAGTAATAGATGTTCAACAAACGCCTGCTTCAATTTAAAAGGGCCGGTACCCACCGGATTCAAGTTGAACGGATGTGACAGCAAATCTTGCGCGGCAACATCCTTTAGCAGGTGTTTGGGCAATATGCCAATCGTTGTGTAGTATTCAAAAGACGGGAAAGGTTCATCTAATGCAAATCGAATGGTGTAGTCATCGACCTGTTCTATCTTTACACTCTGCCACAGGTCTCGCCAGGCGGGGTTGCCGGGAAAATCTGGTGACCGGATGAGGTTCAACGTAAACAGTACATCGTCGCTGGTAAAGGGGACTCCATCCGACCATTTGACATCTTTCCGCAGCACAAAAACATACAGCCGTCCATCGGCAGACACGCTCCAGTTTTCGGCCAGCTCAGGGAGCAGGTTGCCTGTTCCATCATCACGGGTGAGACCCTCAAAAATCAGGCTGGTAATATCCTGGTCAATGGGGTTGTATTCTGCCAGCAGGGGGTTCAAATACTGAACAGCACCCACATCTCCTTCACGGTACGTTCCACCTTCGGCGGGGACCACAACCGTTGTTTTTACCAGTACGATAGATTTAAGGTACACTGCAAGCAAAACACCTCCCACCAAAGCGATAATTGCTTGCCAGCGAATGTATTGTCCCATACAGGTTCCATGCAAAGAAAATGCACAAAGGCGCTCCCTTTGTGCATTGGAAATATTTGCCTCTGTTGCCAGAACACCGGTCCTAGCCCGGCAAAACCACCATAATTATTGCAACCAAGAAAAACAAAACCGACAACCCTATTGTGGCCTGGAACAGCAATTTCTCTGCGCCGCGCCGCGTTCTAGATACGCCCCCGCTGCCGCCAAATACGCTGCCCACACTACTGTTGTTTCCTTGCAGTAAAATTACGGCAATTATCGCCACAGAAATAATAATTTGAACAATTTGCAATGCAGTAACCAATGTCTCATACCTCCCAAGAATGACAAATAAATTATACCATTGAACACGGGCACACGCCAAAACGCCCTCTGTATTTGGGCGCACGCAGTGATTGCTTGACAAAAAGCCGGTCGCCCCTTAAAATAGTATTATGTAAATCATTATGGTAAGTGAAGGTGTCCGTTATGTTTAAACGACGCCCAAAGGTTGATAACCTGAGCGTTGAAGAATTAGAGAAGCTGCTCAAAATAAAACAGCGAGAGGCCCGGCAAGAACGCTTTTTGCGGCTGTCGGCCAACGGAGCCTCAAAAAACAGGGCGCTGCTGGGTCACGCTGACCCGCCGCCCGTCGCTGCGACCACGCCTGTGCCGCAAAAAGCGGTGAACGCCGGTTTGCTGCAAACGCCACAAGTCTATCCTCTGAAGCAGCAGCCGCCCATCGCTGCGGCAACCAAAATGCCCGCAAAAAAACCAGGGGCCTGGCGCAATCGAGTGTTGGGGGTTATTGAAATAGTGGCCTTGCTTGGGCTTATCGCCGTATTAGCCGCATATTATTTCAACTTACGTGAGTTGAATCAAGAGGCGCTCACAATTCAAACGCAGACTGTTACTTCTGCAGCGCTGCCCCAGATTGCTTCCAGTACCGAACAGGCAGCGTCAGTGGCTTTTGGCAGACTGCCGGGCGGACACACGTCCCCCACGTCGGCGGGGGGTGTTGTGCCTGATGTGCCAGCTCATTTACAAAACTGGGTGCAACCCACTCCCGCCATCCCCGTCCCCGTGCCAGCACAGCCTATTGCTGTTGCCACCCGCATTGTCATTCCCAAAATCAACGTCGATGCCCCAATTGTGCAAGGCATAACCTGGGAAGACTTAAAGAAAGGTGTTGGACACCTTCCCGGTTCTGCCCAGCCCGGCCAACGAGGCAACCTTTATTTGGCCGCACACAATGACATTTTTGGCGAAATTTTCCGCTATCTAGAAAAGTTGGAGCCGGGCGACAAATACTACATCTATGCTGGCAAAACAAAATACACGTATGTGGTGCGCGAGAAGCAAATTGTCGCCCCCACTGAAGTGAGCGTCATGCTTCCCACTACTGAGCCGGTAGCAACTTTGCAAACTTGTTACCCCTACCTCATAGACACCCAGCGGTTGGTAATCATTGGCGATTTGGTAAATTAAAACGCCCGCCCGCGGCGAGGGAGAAGGGGTTATGACCAGAGGCTCCTAATCAAATGTAACCAGCGAAAATACATCGTAGCCGGTTAATTTGTCGCGTCCGTGGAGAAATGCCAGTTCAATAGTAAACGCCACACCAGCCACTATTCCCCCCAAACGCTCAACAAGCTTGCAGGTTGCCAGCGCAGTTCCCCCCGTCGCTAGCAAGTCGTCAACCACCAGCACGCGTTGTCCCTTTTGAATAGCGTCCACGTGCAACTCTAGCGTGTTGGTTCCGTATTCCAGGGTGTAGCTCTCGCTAATTTTTTCTGCTGGTAATTTACCCGGTTTACGCACCGGTGCAAATCCACACCCCACATTATAAGCCATCGGCACACCAAAAATAAACCCCCGTGACTCTACACCAACTATCATATCCACCTGTTTCTCTTTCGCAAACGCCGTTAGCTGATCAACAGTCTCTCGCAATGCCTGTGAGTTTTGCAGCAAGGTAGTAATGTCCTTAAATAAAATCCCCTCTACCGGAAAATCTGGAACGTCTCTAATTGTGCTTGCCAGGTCCACTATTATGCATCTCCTTATTATGCTAAAATGAGCATCGGAAGTGAAAGGTGCCTCGCTTCCTGTGCTTCCGTAAATAACATTGATGATCGACGATCAATCCCTGCCAACCCAATTGGCCATTCTATCAAATACCCTGCAAATGGGCAAGTGCCCCCACAGATGGTATAATTTATAAGTTAACTAGAATAGGAGAATCCATGTTTTCGATGCGCACACCCACCATTACCCCGCTTTTTTTTGTGATACTGGGAACACTACTGCTTTCTCTGCTGGGCTGTCAATCAATTCTCCCCGGCCAAACCAACAACACACCCGCTGATGCGGCGCCACAGAGTACCATCGTCCCGTCACACACACCTACACCCAAACCCATCAGCACCGCCGCCGACACCATCGCCAGCAATCCAGAGCCAACAGTCATTACGCTCAGCTTCTGGACAGTAGAGCAGTTCTCCCCTCAAATCAACCTGATCGCCCAAACCCTGTCTAACTTTGAAAAAAACAACCCCAACATTACTGTCGAAGTCTATCAGAAAAAAATCAGCGGCCAGGCTAGTACGCTAAACTATCTAAAATCGGCGAAGGCCGTTGCTCCTGGTATCTTGCCAGATGTCCTTATTTTACGCACCGACCAACTTCCGCAAGCCTGGCAGAATAATCTAATTCAACCACTTAACGGCAAACTCGATCGCACTATTGTGCAAGATCTGCTCCCGGCAGCACAGAAATTGGTAACCATTGATGACCAACTGGTAGGCATCCCCCTTGAGATGGATGTGGAACACCTGGTTTACAACACCTCTGTCATCACTCCCACCCCGATGACCTGGAGCGATGTTTTGAGCCACGGCCAACGCTATCAATTCCCGGCTAAAGGGCAGGGTGGGTTGCTCAATGATGCCTCTATCATTCAATACCTGGGAGCGGGAGCCACATTCACCAATGATAAAAATGAACCCAGCATTGATGAATCCGCCTTGCGAGCCGTGTTAAATTACTACCAAACCGCTCTGAACAACCGCATCCTCAGCACCGATATTCTAGAGGCCAGTCAACCGGAAGACCTGTGGAACAATTACCTTTCTGGAAACGTGGCATTGACCCACGTCAATGCGCACACCTACCTCACCAACCGCCGCCAATTGCCCACCGCGCAAGCAGCAGCAATCCCCACCGAAAACGGCACACCCATTGCCATTGGACACGGATGGGCACTGGCTCTGGTAACACAAGATCCCATTCGGCAAACGCACGCCCTGAATTTGATTGAAGCTTTTATGACCCCCGAAACAAATGCGGCCTGGGCCACCTATGCCAACACCATCCCCACCCGACAAAGTTCCTTCAACCTGGTAGCCGATGATGACCCCTACTGGGCATTTCTGGCTAATTATCTGACAGCCGTCATCGCGCCTCCAAACTTTGCCGGGTACGATCAACTGAGCCGCATTTTACAACAAGCCGTGGTGCAAGTTATTAACGGCGAAGCAACCGCCGACGAAGCTGTAGGATCTGCAATGAACGCGCTGGGGCAACAATAACATGAAGAATGCTGCCACCCAGATTATTAACGCCGCGCTAAAAGCCGTTGACCCCTACCAGGCGGTACACACGCATTTGCAGCGCAATGGACAGGCGCTCACGTGTGGACAGCGCGTTTATAATTTAGACGACTTCGACCATGTGCGGGTGGTTGGGTTTGGCAAAGGCAGCGCGCCGATGGCCCACGCCGTCCACACGCTGCTGGCCGACAGACTCACCGATGGCCTGGTGATTGTAAAATACAATCACACCTTGCCGGCCAGCATAAATATCAACCCCATCACGGTGGTAGAAGCGGGGCATCCCGTGCCAGATAAAAACGGGTTGGCCCACACGCACGCCCTCACCGCTCTGCTGGCTAATTCCACCGCGCGCGATCTGATTCTGTGTCTCGTCTCCGGCGGCGGTTCGGCGCTGCTCACACACCCCGTCGCGGGGGTTTCATTGGCCGACGTGCAGGCTCTCACCCGGCAACTGCTGGCCGCAGGCGCAGACATCACCCAAATCAATACCATCCGCAAGCACCTCTCCCGCGTAAAAGGCGGCGGCCTGGCTCGACTGGCAGCCCCGGCCACGCTCATCAGCCTTATTTTAAGCGATGTGGGCGGCGACCCGCTCGACGTGATTGCCTCTGGCCCCACCACTCCCGACCCCACCACCTTCGCCGACGCCTTAGCAATTTTGGATACGTATCGCCTCACCCACCGCGCGGCTCCCGCCATTGTGCGTTATCTGCGTGCGGGCCAGGCCGGAAACCAACCGGAAACCCCCAAAGCCAACAGCGCCGTTTTTGCGCACGTGCAAAACCAGATCATTGCCAACAATCAAATGGCGCTGCGGGCCGCTGTTGAAAAAGCCATCCAACTGGGGTTTGAAACCACTCTTTTTGCTGATTTTCTTGAAGGCGAAGCGCGAGACGTTGCCGCGCACGTCGTTCGGTTGCTTAACCGCCTGAGCCGTCAAGCAAAAACAATGCAAAAACCGGCAGCGCTGATAATGGGCGGCGAAACAACAGTCACCCTGCGCGGCGACGGTCTGGGCGGGCGCAACCAGGAAATGGCGCTGGCAATTGCCTTACACATTCAGCAACACCCCAATGTGCTGGTTGCCTGCGTGGCCACTGATGGAAACGACGGCCCCACCAACGCCGCCGGGGCATTTGTCAACGGGCAAACTGTAGGCCGGGCCAACGAGCTAGGTCTTTCCCCCCAACGCTATCTAGACGCCAACGACAGCTATCATTTTTTTGAAGCCCTGGGAGAATTAATCATCACCGGACCCACAAACACCAATGTAAACGATATAGTGGTGCTGCTGGCATGGTAAAAATACATTCCACCTTTCACTCAATTCTCAGAGACCCCACCCCGACCCGCCTGAATCAAATTGGCTCGGCCGATTTGGTCATCGGTTTTACCACGCACAGTGTAAAACCGGCAATCGCCGCCGACATTACCCGACAGGCCGTGGCCGGCGTGCGCACCTATTTTCCACACCTGAAAACAATCATCCTCAACGCCGACGCCGGCATGAACACCAACACACGCCGCGCTGTAGAAGCGGCAGGGTCAGCACACATTCCCGTAGTAGCCAGTCGCTACACCGGCGTTTTGGGGAAAGGAGCAGGGGTAAGCGCTATTTTACACGGAGCGTTACAACTCAATCCCCAGGCCATTGTCATTTTAGATAGTCACACCACCGGCGTTAAGGCCGATTGGATCCCCGGCCTTGCCACACTGGTACTGAACCATCAAGCCGATCTAGTAAAGCCTCGCTATCATTGGCCGCTGCCAGATGGTGCATTGAGTGACCTGCTTTTCTATCCTTTCACCCGCGCCGTGTGGGGCATGAACCTGCGCCATCCCGCCGCCGGCGATTACGCCCTATCCGCCAATTTAGCCCGTACAGTACTGGCGCAAGACATATGGCAAACAGAAGTCAATCGCTTTGGATTTGATATTTGGCTCAGCATATTCGCCTCAACCCAACACTGGCGCGTGGCGCAGACAGCGTTGGGCAATAAGCCGGCTGCACCCAAAACATCAATTACCCGCACCTTGAGCATCTTCAAAGAAGCAGGGGGAACCGTATTGCGGCAGTTGCACCTTCGCCGCCACCTGTGGCCAAATATGATAGGCGTGCAACCTGTGCCCACCATCACTGAATTTGCACCCTATAGCGAGCAAACCGTGACCCCCCTCCGAGACTGCACCGATTACATTGAGGCGCTGGCGTTGGGCTGGATGGAACATCGCCCCCTGTGGCAGCGAATTATGTACCCCGAAAATCTGGCTGCCGTGGAATACCTGGCCAGCCAACCCCTTGACCGCTACTACTTTCCGCCTGATTTGTGGGCAAAAATTGCCTATGATTTTGCAGTCGTTTACAATAAGGGTGAGCGTGACCCGGACGCCGTGGCCACCTCCCTTTACCCCCTCTTCTTAGGCAGATTAGCTAGCTTCTGGATCGAAGTAGCAGGGTTAACGGCTGTTGGTCGCGCTGGAACCGTTTCTGCACAGGCAGTGGAGTTTGAAGACCATCTTCCCTACCTCAAATATCGGTGGGAACAGTATCGGCCCTGGATTGACAGCGGCGAAAAACGATGAATGGAGTTTTTATCCATGGCCATTGAATTTGGCACTGACGGCTGGCGAGCCGTAATATCCGATGCATTTACATTCGAAAATCTGCGCCTGGTTTCGCAGGCCGTAGCCGATTATCTGAACAATACCCACGCCAACGGCCCTTCGCCGGCGGTGGTGATTGGGTTTGACACGCGCTTCCTTTCCGACCGCTACGCCGCTGAAGTGGCGCGCGTGATGGCCGCAAATGGCATCATAACCTGGCTCACCCGTGCAGACTGTCCCACCCCGGCCATTAGCTACAACGTAGTCCACAAAAAAGCATCGCTGGGAGTGATGATTACCGCCAGCCACAACCCCCCGCGTTACAATGGATTTAAGTTAAAAACACATTACGGCGGCGCTGCCACAAAAGACATTACCAACGCTGTAGATGCTCAGTTGCGCAAAAACCAGGAATCCGGGCGTGCCCCCCGGCAAATACCCTACGAACAAGCCCTAACGCAAAATCTCATTCGCCGCTTTGACCCGGCCTGGGCCTATTACGAGCACTTGACAACCAATCTGATTGATTTGGACATTATTTCTGAAGGTGAGCTACGGGTTGTGGCAGACGGAATGTATGGTTCCGGGCGCAGTACATTCAGCGAAGTACTCTCGCGCACCCGCACCCACGTGCACAACATTCGCTCAGAAATGAATCCCGGCTTTGGCGGGATTCACCCCGAACCCATCGCCCGCTACCTGGAAGAATTGGTGGCCACCGTAAAAAACAAGCACGCTCACATCGGCCTGGCCACCGATGGCGACGCTGACCGCATCGGTGCGGTAGATGCGCAGGGCAACTTCATCGACCCGCACCATATTATGGCATTGAGCTTGCGCTATCTCTACGAAAAACGTGGCTGGCGCGGGGCGGTTGTAAAAACCGTCAGTTCCACTTTCATGTTAAATCGGCTTGCCAAAAAATATGGCCTTCCGCTACATGAAACACCCGTTGGATTTGACGGCATTGCCCACCTGATGATGGCCGAGGATGTACTCATCGGCGGAGAAGAATCGGGGGGCATCAGCATTAAAGGACATGTCCCCGAAGGTGACGGTGTACTGATGGGTTTGCTATTGCTAGAGCTGGTAGCTGAAGCGCGAGTACCCTTGCACGAGTTGGTCGCCGATTTGCAGCAATCGGTGGGGCCAACATGCTACAAACGCACCGACATAAAACTCAGCCGTCCGGTGCCCAAAGCAGAAATGGTGGAACGATTGGCAAACCAGGCGCCGGCAACCATCAGCAACGAAGCCGTTGTCTCCATTCAAACCAACGATGGCATAAAATTTATGATGGCCGATGACAGTTGGCTGCTCATTCGGCCCTCCGGCACCGAGCCGCTGCTGCGAGTTTACGCAGAGGCGGCAAACGCAAAAGCGGTAGAAAACATCCTGGCTACCGGGCAGAAAATGATAGCAGCATAATCCTCACCGACACAATCACTAACTGGAGTTTGGCGAAAGCTGATGACTGATTGCTAATCATTGAACACTTACCCTACAACAACAAGGTACCGATATGGAATACAAAGATTACTACAAAATTCTAGGCGTTAAAAAGAATGCCAGCACAGACGAAATCAAAAAAGCCTATCGCAGATTAGCTCGAAAATATCACCCGGATATGAACCCAGACGACAAGCAGGCTGAAGAGAAATTCAAGGAGATCAACGAAGCCAACGAAGTTCTCACCGACCCCCAAAAGCGTGCCAAATACGATCGTCTGGGATCGTCCTGGAAAACCTATCAGCAGCGAAGTGGCGGCGCAGGTGGCTTTAACTGGAATGACTGGGTACAGGGAGGACAAGGGGGAGTTGACTTGAATGACCTGTTCGGCGGCAGACACACCGGAACCACCAGCGGCTTTTCTGACTTCTTTGAAGCAATCTTTGGAGGTATGGGGATGGGTAACGCAGGTCGTCAATCATTCGCTCGTAAAGGACAGGATTACACCCGTGATGTGGAAATTACGCTGGATGAAGCGTTTCACGGCACAACCCGTATTTTGCGCACCGCAAACAATCGGCGGCTGGAAGTTAAAATTCCCGTCGGTGCAAAAACCGGCACCAAAGTCCGCATTAAAGGGGAGGGTGGCGCAGGAAGCGGCGGCGCACCCAACGGCGATTTGTATCTGCGCGTGAACGTTGCCAAACACCCTACCCTTGAAGTGGACGGTGAAAATCTAAAAACAACAGTTCCCGTAGATTTGTACACCGCAGTTTTGGGGGGAACCGTTGAAGTGCCTACCCTGAAGGGAAAGTTGAAACTCAAAATCCCCCCCGAAACCCAAAACGGCAAAACGTTCCGCCTGCGCAATCAGGGTATGCCCCGACTCAACGCGCCGAACACGTTTGGCAACCTGTACGTCACCCTCACCGTGCAATTGCCCACCCATCTTTCAGCTGCTGAAATAAAATTGTTCAAGGAATTGCGCGATATGCAGCGGGACAGATAAGGGTAGAGCATGGGAGAAGGGGAGGAGAATTATTCTCCCGCCGAAACATACGCCACGTCGGGCTGGTCGGCGTATCTGAGCCAGTAATCTAATTCTGATTGGATTGCCTGCACGCGCGGAATATGCAACGGGTTGAACGTCGCAGTCAGCGGCGAGGGAGCCAATCCACCCGTTACCCCCACCACCGCCTGATACCGATAAGTGTACCCTCGATAGGTTCCCTGCGCCAACACTGTTTCATGGGCGGGGAAAACACCAAACGGCACTGCCAGCGAGGTGACGGTGTAGCCCGGCAAGTATTGCACTAACGTTTGCTGGCTCACTGCCAGTTGTCGAGCCACTTCTTCGGGCGCGCTTTCCGCCAAATTTACGTGGCTGACGGTGTGGCTCCCCACTTCCATCCCCCAATCTACCAACATTTGCAGCTTTTGCCGCGCCCACGCTGGCTGCCCAAACAGAATACGCTCCGGCACATCCACATCTTGCAACACAAAAAATGTGGCCCGCAACGGCCAGTCGGCGGGATGCGCCCGGTGGAAATCAAGCAAAATCCCCACCGCCGAATCGGGGTCTACGCGCCCATCGGGGAGCATCCGAAACTGTCCCACAGATGAATCGTCAAATGTAAGCACCACTGCACGTTTGCCCGCCGGAACCATCCGCAGCTCGCCGCCGACCAAGTCACGCAAATTTACGGGATAATACCCCGCTGCCCACAACCGTTCCAGATCGGCGCGGAAGTTGGTGGGCGTGCGCTGCCAACGGCCCTCCGGTTCACCAATCAGATGATAGGCCAGCACCGGCACACTTCCGGCAAGATTTGGGTCATACACCGGCCACGCCGAAACCAGTGCCAGCGGCGTATATTGCACGCGCGGGTCCCACAAGAGCCAGCCGCGTGCCCCGGCCTGCCGTGCACCCTCCATTTGCAAGCGAATCTCATCCGGGGAATAGGTGCGCCGATCAAATGCATAATCGGGAAAATCTTGAATCCACGGGCGGATTTCCAGGGCCGGATTGATGGTTTTGAGTCGATTCACAACTTTAAGCGTGCTTTGGTTAACAATCTCAAACGGGAAGGCTACGGCCTCTTGATATTGCGGCAAGCCAGGCAGCCCATGCCCAAAAGTGGAAGGGTACAACATCGGCGAAAGCACATCGATGTACGGGGCAATAGCTTCAAGCTGCTGACCAATCCCCATATCATCTGCGCGCCAGGTTGTGTAACCAAACACATCCACGCCAATTTTTACATTGTACGGCGTCAGGGCCTGGTTAGCCTTGCTCAAAAATCCGGTGATGGCCGCAATGCGGTTTTTCGAGGTGTTGGGCTGAGCAAAAGTGGCATATTGAATAGTGCCATCGGTGGGGAAACGGAGATAATCAAATTGAATTTCATCAAAGCCCAATTGTGCGGCTTCCACAGCCAGCGCAATATTGTAGTCCCACACCGCTTCCTGGGTGGGGTCAACCCAACCCAATCCCTCCCGGTCGCGCCAGAGGTCCCCTGTTTCCACGTGCGTTACAGCCCATTCCGGGTGCGCTGCAGCCAGTGGCTCATCCTTAAAAACCACAATCCGGGCGATGGTGGTGATATTTCGCTGCTTAAACCACTGCATCCAGGCCGGCCAATCTTTGATCATTGGACGCGGGTTAGCCCCGATATCGGCGGCCATTTCAACAGTGGTGCTATAGGGGATCAACCCCCGGTCGCCTTTAACATCCATGACCACCGCGTTTAACTCAGTCGTTTCCAGCAACGCCTGGATGTGCGTCCGCAGCGTGGCTGAGCCAAGCCCGTAATACGTAATGTACAGCCCTTTAACATAGTCGGTGCTGTTGATTTCAAGGGTGTAGGGGTGTGTACCGGCAAGGAGCGGCGGCGTAAAACCAGGGTGAAAGCTCGCAGCAGTTACGCGCGGGCGCAGGTTGAAACAATCAAGGTCGGCTTGAGCGCCGGGAAACTTGCATTGCCGCATAGCGCGCAAAATCGCATCGTGGAACGGGTAGGCCGTTTCAGCAATCACAGCAACATCCGCTGGCAGAGCATCGATTTTTGCCGCTTCTGCCGGCACAATTCCAGCATTGGCAACCTCTTGCAGCGGGCCATCTGCCTGAACAGAGAAAGACACGCCAGCAAGCAACACAATCACCACTGATACTAACATCGCTATTAATTTGTAGTGCTGTCTGAGGCATTCTCGCTTCATATTTTTGCACCAGTACTTTCTGTACTGATATTGTAGCCGGAGAAAGGGTGAATCCAAGCAAGATTGCCCACGTCTACCCCACAGCCAACCGTTAAATAGGGAGTGGGGAATTTACCGGGTGGGCACAGGTGTTTCCAGTGGTGCTCCACACGCAGCGAACTGTGTCACCGGTCTAGGGCAATCGCATACTGATTTTTTGAAGCAAGATTTGTGGTTTATCCGGTCAATGTGTAGGGACAGAGCACTGCTCTGTCCCTACACGGATGAGATTTTAACAAAATACAGGTTTTTACTGTGGATTTTTCAAGAAAAATCCCGCCGCCCAGGTACATTCCATTGAGTATGCGTTTGCCCTGGTCACCGGTCTGACAAATCTGACAAAAACTGATAGAATTACCAGAGACATTTTGTCGATATGACTGCAACACCAAAGAAAATCGGATAGTCCCTGACGGGACAACAACGAGGATGAAAATTTAGCTTTTAGCGATCAGCTATCAGCAGTAAAACTGACCGCTGAAAGCTGATGACTGACGACTATTTTGAGGCGTGGAGACTGCTTCGCTATCGCTCGCAGTGACAAAACACATCTATTTTCAAGGGAGAATCTTTATGGTAAAACTGTTTGTCATTCTTGGGGCTGGGCTGGCACTGATTGGCGTGGCAGCGGGCGCATTCGGGGCACACGTTCTGAAAACTCATTTTTCTCAGTTTCCCGATTTGCGCGCTATTTATCAAACCGCCGTATAATATCAAATGTACCACGCGCTGGGACTGCTGGCGATTGCGCAGTCATTAAACATTGAATATTCATCAGCAATTCCCGTTTTGGATAACCATATGGGCTACCACCATGGGTATAGCACACAGATGACACAGATTGAACAGATTAATACG
>CAYPUV010000047.1:0-20654 GCA_964413895.1 uncultured Anaerolineaceae bacterium | reverse complement strand
GCTTATATCTATTCCGGTCATTTTTCAACCAGAATTACGGCGGGCTTTAGAGCGACTGGGACGCACAGGGTACATTTTTGCCCGTCCCAGTCAATTAGCGCAATTGGAAGAAACACTAAAAATCGTAGCTCAGGCCGCGCAAAAACTTTCACTCAAAGGACACGGCGCGCTAATTGTGCTGGAGCGTGAAACCGGCTTAGAAGATTACATTGAAACCGGCATCCGTTTAGACGCCCTGGTAACAGAAGAGCTAATTCTAACTATCTTTTATATCAACACCGCCCTGCACGATGGAGCAATCATCATTCGCCACAACCGTGTTGTGGCCGCCAGTTGCTTGCTGCCGCTAAGCCGCGCGGAAGCCGATGGCTACCACCTGGGAACACGCCATCGAGCTTCGCTGGGGTTAACAGAAGCCACCGACGCCGTTGTGGTCGTTGTTTCAGAAGAAACCGGTATTATTTCAGTAGCGCACAATGGTCGCATGATCCGCAACCTGGACCAAACGAGATTGTTTAAAATCTTGGTTGCATTTTACCGCAATCAACTTACGCAAGAGCTTCCGGGCTGGCTAAAATTGTGGCAAAAGTTGCCCTGGCTAAAACTACCGGAAAACAACCAACAATAAATAAGCTGGTTATTACACAAACACGTGTATAAAACCACTGCAATCAACCATCAAGAACACATTTGGTTCATCCCATTATCCAAACTTTAACTGCCTGCCCTATATGTCAAAGCGAATCTTTTCAGAATTAGGAACAATACTTTTAGCGTTGGCGATGGCTTTTTTGGTGTGGGTCGCTGCCGTTCGGCAAGAAGACCCCCTTGAAACCAAAACCTTCCAGCAAAAAATCCCCCTTAAAGTGGTTGGGCCGGCTGGAGATCTATTTATTGTTGACCAAAACACGCTGCCATCTACCGTGCAAGTCAAGATCCGTGCGCCGCAAAGCGTTTGGCAAAACCTCAGTTTGAACAGAATCAGAGCCTCTATCGACCTATCATCCTACAGCGCCGGCCTACAAGACGTTCCCGTGCAGGTAGACCTACTCGATCGACAGGCAAGTGTGGTGGAAGTGATACCTTCCGACATTAGCGTGCAACTTGACCCATTAGCTGAAAAAACAATGCCTGTGACACCTCAGGTTATGGACAGTCCGGCACAGGGATATTTCAATCGTCTCCCCGTCTCCACGCCTATATCTGTTACGGTTAAGGGCGCAGCCCAAGCTGTTGAGCAGGTAGATCAGGTGGTAGCCCGAATATTCCTCAACGGCAGCAAGAATACCGTTAAGCAAGTTGTCACACTGTCGCCACGCAACGCAGACGATGAAATAGTCGCCAACGTAACGCTTGAACCGGCAAACAGCGTCGTCACCGTGCCCATTGACCAGCGTTTTGGATATAAAGACGTTTCGGTAAAAGCAAACGTGGTGGGGCAACCAGCCTCCGGTTATTGGGTCAGCAGCATCTCCGTAGAACCGGCAACTGTTACCCTGGTAGGTGGGCCAAGTGTGCTAAAAAGCGTGGCTGGCTTCGTTGAAACCGCCGAGATTGACCTCTCTGGGGCCACCGAAAATGTTATGAAACGGGTGCCCCTTAACTTGCCTCCGGGCGCATCGCTAGTGGTGGATGAAACGCACCAGGATTCAGAAAACAGTCGCAGTGTGCTGGTGACTATTGGCGTATCGGCGCTAACGGGCGGACGCACAGTGCAAACCGGGCTAACGGTGCAAGGCGTGCGACAAGACCTCACCTGGACCGCCGCACCAGACACAGTTGAAATCATCCTCTCTGGCCCCCTGCCTATCTTGCAAAACCTGTCGGCAGATGACATCACCGTGATCCTAGATGTGTTCGGGCTGTCGCCGGGAACGTATCGACTGCAACCAGAAATCATTCACCCGGATGGGTTAACTGTCACCAGTCTCATCCCCGATACAATTGAAATTACTCTGCAACCTGTTCAACAGGCAACACCGTCGCCAATGCCCTTTACCACGCCGACGATTACGGTCACACCGCAAATTACGCCTTCGCTGAGCATCACATTGCCGGTTGCAGCCACCCCAACCATCACCGGCACACCAATACTTACCATAACACCCGCCGCACATAGTATCCTCACCGATACCATCACCGGCACGCAAGCAATAACTCTTACGGCGACGCCGACACCGCTAGCAATACAACCATCCGTTTCGCCAATTAACACACCGGAGTACAATTAAAGAATGACAAAACCTCTTGTGGCCCTGGTGGGCCGTCCCAATGTGGGAAAATCAACCCTGTTCAATAGAATTCTGGGCCAACGATTGGCCATTGTAGAAGACTTGCCCGGCACCACCCGTGATCGTCTCTACGGCGATACTGAGTGGAATGGACGTGAATTTTCTCTGGTTGACACTGGCGGCTTTGAACAAGACCAGGACAGTCGTCCCCCCACCCCCGGCGACCTGGGACATCTGGTAGGCGTGGAAAGCGGCCTGTTTCTCACCGAAGTGAAAAATCAGGCCCATCTGGCAATGGACGAAGCCGACGTGATAGTTTTTATTGTCGATGGCACAACAGGCATTACGGTTGGCGACGAATTGGTTGCCGCTATCTTGCGTCGTTCAGAGAAGCCGGTAATTTTGGTGGTCAACAAGGCAGACAACAAAAGTGCAAAAGAAAGCGCGGTTGAGTTTTACGCGCTGGGGTTGGAAACACCGCATCCCGTCTCGGCATTGCACGGGTACGGCACTGGTGATCTGCTGGACACCATCGTTGAAGCCCTGCCAGAAGTTGAAGAAACCGAAGAAGAGGATGACCGGCTAAAAATTGCGATAGTAGGCCGCCCCAACGTAGGGAAATCATCATTACTGAACAAAATTTTGGGGTACGAGCGGGTCATTGTATCTAGCGTCCCCGGCACAACCCGCGACGCAATTGACACAACTATTACATTTGAAGGTGAGGAGATTGTACTGATAGACACCGCCGGGATTCGGCGGCGGGGGAAAATTGAACCGGGGGTGGAGAAGCATAGTTTTCTGCGCGCCATTAAAGCAATACGCCGCGCCGATGTGTGCCTGCTGGTGATTGACGCTATGGATGCCGTTACCGCGCAAGATGCTCATATAGCAGGTTATATTTTAGAAGCGTACAAAAGCGTGATAGTTGTGATCAATAAATGGGACCTTGTACCAAAAAATACCTATACTATGGATGAATACACCCAACAGATTCGCCGCGAGCTGCGCTTTTTAGATTACGTGCCAGTGGTCTTCACGTCGGCGTTAACCGGGCAGCGCGTGCAAAAAGTTCTGTCGCTGGCATTGCAAGTTTACGAGCAGCGATTGCGCCGCATTTCTACCGGCGCCCTAAACCGTCTTTTGCGTGAGGTCGTTGCCAAGAATCCCCCCAAGGGCGCTAAACGTCAAGCACTTAGGTTTTACTATCTCACCCAGGCAAGCGTTGCTCCTCCCACCTTTATCTTTTTTGTCAACCACGCCAAGCTGGTTCATTTTACCTATCAGCGTTATTTGGAAAACCAATTACGAGAAGTCTACCAATTTTTGGGTACACCGCTTAAACTGATTTTCCGCAACCGCAGCGAAAAGTAATAAGTCTGCAATTTAGAACCAATTTCCCAAAGCGCAGGCCCCACAACTGATGGCGCTCATCAAAAGGATGAACCCGCCAACCAGCAGCAACCGCGACGGCCCCCCGTTTTTTACTCGCCCGGCCTTGCCTGCCGGCGGTGCGGTGCGTTTCTGCATTCTGGGCGATGATTCTACCTTGACCCTTACCTGTACCGGCTCTGATTTGGGCGCAGGTTTGGGCTTCGCTCCGCTAATGTCATCCCACAGGCTGGCTGCATCCAGGTCTAGCGATTTTTCAAGCGCCAAAACAACATCTTTTTGCTGTTGCCACAGGTCGGGGTCTTCCAACCGGGTCAGGTCATCAGTAAGAAGCAGGGCCACGTTCAACGCCAACACAGGCGTTTTGGAAATTTGTTCCCCGGCGAATTCCAACAGTTGGCCCACTTCCGGCGCGGTGAGATTGAGCGCTTGCTTGCGTTTGGCCGCCAGTGCGCGCCGCAAATCTGTGGGGTCATCTTCAGCAGCAGCTTTTATTGCCAGGTCGATCAAAACATTTTGCCCGCTGGTGGGTACAATCGCTCCAAACACAGCGCGGGCCTGTTCAACCAGGTCGGGGTTTTTAGATAATAATTGTTCCGCCTGCTCATACGTTTCCACACCGAGCAATGCCTCCCGCCCTTTGGAAATCGCCTCGGCCTCAGACTCGCCGTTCGGTTTGGAGGGTGGCTGAAGAACAGTGGGTTTTGCAGGGCTAGTTTTTGGTGCATCATTCAAAGTCATATCTTTGTTTGCCATTTTCATTTGTCCTTTACGTTTTTGTGGGCAGTTTTCAATCCTCAGCTTTTGGTTTTTACTTCGTCCCAGTACGCATCGAGTGCAGCAATAATAAGGTGATGCAATGTCTGCTCGCCTTGAGCACGCAACTGTTGCGCCCGCCGAACCAGCAACGAGAAGTGGTCAGGAGCCAACGCTGTGACGGCCCCGCGCACCGCGTCTTGCCACAACAATGTATCGGCGACGATTTGGCTCCAAAGAACCAGGGGCGCGACTCCCCCGGTGGATTGCAATTGCCGGATCAACAAACGAGTGAAAAAAAGCCGGAGTTGCGCTTGCTCAATGGGATCGACGGGCAAGCGTTGCAGCGCCAGTGTAATCAGGTTTTCGGCGATGCGGTTGGTTGGGGCAATGACTACATCATCCAAATATAAATACGGATGAATGAGGGCAAAGTTGCATGCCGGCGCGGGAAATTCGCTCACCAGTTCGGCCAGTTCCGCTGGCAAGAGACCCCAGTTTTGGCAGGCAATGACCAACTGCTGCGCCTGCGCCGGGGAGGTGTACCGGCGGGCGCAGCGCCGGGCAACGTTAAGCGTCTGCACACGCTGACGGCGGCTCAGCCCCGGCTGCCCACTCAACGGCCACAGCGACAGGTAATCGGGCAGCCAACAAAGTTGAGCCAGCGCCAGCCAATCGGCAATTGTGTACTTTTCAGTCAGCGCCGGTTGCAGCAAATCCGAGAGCAGCGTCGCATCAATCAGGGCAGGATTATCCAACCATTGCCGGGTCAGCGTTTCCAGCAGCCGACCACTGAGCCAGTTTCCCCTACCAGAAAGTTGCAGCCAGTGGGCCAATGCCGGAGCGTATTCCGGCGTTTCAGAAAGTGCTGCGTTGAGCTTGAACTGATTGAAACGGTCAACAGCAGAATTCTTGTCTCCCTCTACCAGAATCCTAAAAATCTGGGCGACTTTAGGAGCTTGGGTTGCTAATTCTTGCCACATCTGACTACGCGAAAGGTCGGCGGGCGAAAGAGACCCCATTGCCGGCGCAAATTGCGTGTTCAAAAACATCAACATGTCGTCCTGGCCCGGGTTGGCCGGCAAACATGCCTCTTTTAAAACAAGTTGATTGGCCGGACTGTCAAAGCGTCCAGACTGCAACGCCAGATCAAGCAGATCGGCGGCCTGTGATGGGGCGTGTTCGGCTCGATTGGCGATGATTTTCTGGCATAAGGTTAGCAAATCAGCTTGATAATTTGGCCCCAATTCAGAGAGCAAACCGTTCCAAAGCAGATGTTCCGCCAGGCCCGGATTGGCGGGAAGCTCATCTGTGAGTACGTAATGGATATAATCCGCAGAGAAGTTGCGCCACAATTGAAAGATCAGCGGGGTGTACGTCTCTGGTTGGCGCTCAACCAGAAGTTGCAGGCTGGCCCAGGCAGTTTCCAACCCTGTGTCATCCAGAATGGTGGGGATGATGGCCTGCCAATCGGCAGGGGCAAGATTTTTCAGGGCCGCTTGCCAGTATTCGGCGCGCTGTTCGGCATGGGGCAGGGCAGGAATCAGGCGCGACGTGAGCCAGCCGTTGTTCAGTGCCTGCCAGGGCGAGGTGTATTCTGTGCTGCTGAGGGAATCCAGGGTGTCTAGAATTTGCAGCAGTATGGCCAGAGATTTGTGCCGAGGCAGCAGGGGCCGCAGCAACCCGGCGTATTCGCTGGTGAGTGCGCCGTTGTCTAGCGCTCCAAAGAATTGATTTCCGGCTCGTTTAGCCCAAATCAGGTCATCGGCCAGCGGGCCTTCGGGCGTGCCGTTAGTTTTCACCATCAAATCCGCATGGATGCACACCCGTTCATCCAACGCCCCGGCGGCCACAGACACCTGCTCACGGCAAATAGCGGGGAGCAGCAACAGCGTCCCCTCCAACAAATCTTCAGAAAACACGCCAGAAACAGCAGATGCGTCGAAGATAAGCCGTTTCCGGTTCACCAGCGCCGAGAGCGCCGAGAGGAGTACCGGCTGGCCGCTTTCGTCGCACAGGGAGAGGGTACGGGCTAATTTATCTAATGTCTCTGCCGCATTGTACCAGCTTGCAACCGCACGGGGGGGCGGCAAAGGGGGCAGGTCGCGTTCCAGATGGGTAAAGGTGGGGATGCCCTGGGTGGCTTCCATCACCCAATTGAGGAGAAACCACAGCCGTCCTGCCAGCCCGGTGAGGCTATCGGGGGGAATAAAAACATAACGGTGCTGAGTGAATGGTCGTCCCTGCGCATCTAAAGCCGGTTGTCGATTGGTTTGCGTGGCCGGCATAGCCTGCACCAGCAACAACGCATCCGGACGGTGAAAGACACCCACCGCGATGGGGTTGTTGTCGGGCGGCTGCGCGCCCCAAAAACGGTATTGCCGGGCGATGGATTCCAGCTCGCTTTCCCGTCCCCGCAGGTCGGCGGTGAACGCAACCACTTTGTAATTGCGTCCACCAATTATTTTTCCGTGGATAAACTGACTGTAATTCATACGTCAACTGTCCAATTAACTGAACATATACTCCAAAAGTGGGGCTAAACGGTGGTGGAAGCCGCCAAACTATTGGCAGGAGCGGTTTTCAAACGATCGCCCCCTGCAGCAAGCAAGCTCCCTGTGCCCAGCAGCGCAACCACAAATCCAACCAGCGGGCCAAGGAAAGGAACCACGGTAATGAGCCATAATATTGCCAAACCGACCATCGTCACCCAGCTCAAACTATCCTCACGCCCGGGCATCGTCTGGTGCAACACAACGCGTCCCAGCGGTTGGGCCACCACAATTCCACCAAGGTAGAAGAAAACAAACAAGTAGCCAAACAGCACCGTGCCAAATACCAGGATTGAAAACCCGGTGAGAAAGCTCAAGATGCCCAACGCTAATAATACCAGCGGGAAACCGATTAAAAATACCAGCGCGCCCCATCCCAGGTTCACGGCCCAATTCGCTCGTAATTTCTGGTCGGCCTGACCAATAAACTGGGGTGCAATCCAAATTACTAGCGCACCTACCAGCAACAGCCGGAGCAGCCGCTGGAGTTGCCCCCAAACCCAGCCCCCGATATTTGAGGATTCCGCAGCTTTTTCCTTTTGCTGCACCTGCACAAAATTCACGCCTCCGCTCACGGCAGTGCTTTCAATGTTACCGGGCACGGGGCTGCGGTAGGTAAGTTGCCCCCCCACAACCGCAGTGTCAGCTACGGTTAACCCCGCCGGAACCACCGGCATCGGCGGCGTATTGGGGATGTTGCGCATAAATTCTACAGGGGAAGGGCCGGCGTCATCGCCACCGACCTCCACGTCAACAATGCCACCAACGGAGCCAGCAAGCATCATACGGGCAAACCCACCTTTGATGGCTCCGGCTACATCTCCTTCAACTTGTACCTGATACGCACCAACCAGCAAATCACCGCCAATGGCACTCTCCGGGCCGCTTTGCACGTTGAACCCACCGCCGGTTACGTCGTCACCAACACGCCCGTTGATGACCAAACTCTCTGCCATACCACGAAAATCATCTTGAATGTCGCCGTTCACGGTTACAACCTGCGCCATTGCCAGCAAATCACCTTCAATTGTGCCATTGATGATTACAGACTGTCCCATAGCAATAACGTCACCTTCTACCGTGCCATCGATGATGATCTGCTGTCCAGAAACATACAAATCGTCCGCAATAACTTCATCGGACTTAATGTGCACAATTTCGGCGGCTCGTGCATCGCCGGCCAATACGGTTGGCAAATTAAAAAGAAGCAGTAACGCTGCGAGGGTTAAAATTAGCCATAGTTTGCTGTATGTCTTATGGGTCTTATCTTTCATTGTGTGTTTCCTCCTTACCTCACCTTATGTTTTATCTCTTTGCAAAGGGAACAATGCGCGGCGGGTTGCGACGCATATTTTCAATGAGCCAATCCAACGGCTCGATGACGTTGAGAGGGTTGATGGCTTGCTTGCGAACAATGGATACTTGCGGCGCGTAGGCGGGACGCACGGTGTCCGTGGCGGTGCTGACCGGCGCCCACGACGCGGTGGGCGCGGGGTGGGACGCGCGCGGGCCGGTTCCGGGGTTCGCGGCAGTGCTGTCGGCCTCTGGCTCATACGCCTGCCCAATGTGGGTAGTGGTAATGGCCGGTTGCTCCGCCCGCCGACGGCTTGCCGTGGCAGTGTGTCCATTGCCATACGTTACATTTTCCAACCAATCGCCCGTTTCGCCGTCCTGATAGCGTCCAATGGCAGAGGTGGCAAAAAAGTTGTAGCGATTCGGCTTGCAAAAGTTTGAACCAAGCATACGGTACATCGTGTCACCCATTACCGCTTCTGCCATATTTTGCGGCGCATCGCGTTGCTCCCAATAAGGGGTTTTATCGGTTTTGGTCACGCAGAAGGCCATATATTGTTCCAGGCGCAGGTCGTCGCTGATGCCGCTTTTAATATTGCGTTCCTGAAATTCCAGTAACAGGTCAAGCAGCATGGTGCGATAATCATCATCTTCTTCTGTCAATGATTCGTCAACGCGGTCGGGGTCAAGCAGGAAGATAATGCCGTGGCACGCGCTGAGATAGTCCAGAATATCCATTTCCCCGGTGACGCGGCGATCGGCCTGGTGGGGGCGCTCGTAAAATTCGCCCGGCGCGTCCACAAAATCTAGCGTGACCTGATTGTATGCGCCGTCAGCCTGCTTGCCGGCCTCTTCTTGCAAAATGTAGCGGAAAATGTCCGTCTCGGCGGTCACTTCGGTGGGTGCGGGAAAGCGGCCTTTGGTGCGAATGGTGCGTAGTTGAGTAGTGACAAAGGTGCGCGCCTTGCCATCTGCAGCGACCGTCCAGCCGGGGCGCAGCAGCAAGGCGTCGTAAAGCATGGTCAAGAAGGTGGTTTTGCCCGCGCCGGTTGTGCCCCAAATGCCAATGCGAAAAGCGCTGTGGTCGGCGGCGGTGAAGCGTTGCCACTGTTTGTACAGGTGCGAGCGCGTGCGGGTGTTGAATATTTCAGCGTTGGCGGCGCGAACTTCGGTTATCGATTTCATAATCATCTCCCTTGAAAATAGCGGTCAGTCATCAGTTTTCAGTGGCTAGTCGTCAGCTATCAGCAGTCAGTCATCAGCTATCAGTTCCCAGCCATCATAGATAAACCGGTTAAATTTCAGACACCTGCAAATATGCTTCCCGTAGGAGCAGATCTGTGTGTCTGCCCCTACAAATGTCATATAATGGCTATCTGGTGACTCTAGCAGCTCAAAAACAGAATGCTGAATGCTGAGAACTGAATACTGAAAACTAAATTCGTGTGCCGCAAGCTTATGAAAACTCTCCAGTTCAATAATCCTGGTGTGTTTTATTGGCGCGGGACAGTGATGTGTTTTTATTGTGTTTCAATCAGTTTTGCCAGTTGTCGACGCTTTAAATCCAGCGTCTCTATCCGGTCGCGGTCTTCGTCGGGCGCATCCTGCCGCAATTTCTCCCGCAAAAGTGGGTCATGGGGCATCGTTTCGCGCAAGTCGTTGAACAATTCTGCCACGCGCGACAACAGACCATCTTCCACATAAAGCATTTCGTACTGGTACACATTCAACAGGGCATTGACAGAATAATCGGCCACGGCCGGCTCATAGTGCGTCCGCACGGCGGCTAAAAACTTATCGAAGGCTTCCGGCGGCAGTTCCCTGTGACGCGGGATTTTGTCCAGCGCCTTGATGAGTGGATTTTGCCCCAGCAAGCTGCTGTCGGCCAATTGTTCCGGCGGGATAAACCCAACTTTCGGTTCAAGCATATAAATCAGCGCCAATCGTTCCGAGAGTTTGTTCAGGCTGGCTTTCATGTCGGCGGTGATGTTCTCCAACCCAGAAGCGGCGGCAGAAGCCAGCGGGTGGTCGTACCCTAAACTCACAATGGTGCGGGGGATGTGACTGGCTTCAAACGCTTCGCGGTACGATAAGGTCACCAGGTCAGCCAGGCCCTGCACGCGGATGGCAAGCTGGCGCCACAGCAAAAGTTCCACTTCGCCCAAAAAGACTTCGTACATAGTTTTGCCATACTTGCGGGCGCGAGGACGGTAACGGTCGGCGATGAAGAAGCGCTTCCACAGGCGCGGCAATTCGTCACGCAGTCGCTCATCAATGGCGTTGCAAATGCGTCTGGCCTCGGCCTGCAAGTCAGCCCGCAGTTCATCCAGATGATCAAGTTGGCGCAGTCGAAAGTCAACAATAAAATCGGTGAGCGTTTCCTGCCGCTCGCGCAGCAAGCGAGCATCTTCTGTTTTTACAAAAGAAATGCCCTGCCCGTTGGTGAGCAGTTTGATTTCGCCGTTGTACCGTTCGGCCAATGATTGCGTAATGCGGTCTAGCACCTGCCGCCCCTCGCGCAATTGCCCTTCGATGCGGAACGAACGGGCAAAGTCGGTGAGCGATTGGGTGAGGGCAGGCAGTTGGCTGGCCGAGAGCATTGCGGGGTGGTCAGTTTCATCCACATTGAATTTAACCGCTTTGGAGTGGTAAGTGGTGGGATTTTCGATTGTGCCACCTTGCAGGGCGTTTTGTGCGTTGAAGGCCACCCAGGCGGAGGTGGTGAAATAGGGTTGTTGGCCACCCCCGCGATGGGCAAAGCGGGTAGCGTATCCGGGCGCCAGCAAGTCCATCAAGTCGCGCATGTCGCGGGGCAAGTTTTCAATGGTGTGATGGTCATCGCGGGTGATGTCGTCAACGGCGTTGAGAACCAGAAACACGCGCTCTGCAGCGTCAATCGCGCCATCGAGGCTGATGTATTTGCGAACTCGATTGAGCAGATAGGCGTCGCCCCGGTTGAGAATGCGCGGCGGGCGCAGAATGAAGATGACCGCATCGGCTTCTTTGATGCCTTCGGTAATGATAATGTCATGCAAGGGGCTGCCATCCAGGCCCGGCAAATCGACCAGGCAGACATTGTGCGGCAGATGCAAGGTTTTCAGCGATTGTCGGTTCGGCGCGGGTTTTATGTGATACGCCACCGAACGCACCAGTCCCACACATCGCCCCGGGCCACTGTTGAGCGCGCTATTTTCGTCGGTGAGGGCCATCAAGTCTTCCACGTGACGGGGATTGCTGAGCTTGTATTCGGTGAGCAGGGTTTTAGGGTTAACGGCCAAAAACTGGTCCACAATGTCGGCCAGTGAATCGCGCAGGCCCTCAAATTCCTGCCGGGTCTGCTCGCCAAGTTGATCGCCCGGCTCCAATGCGCGAAGTTTTTTGACGTAGCTTTTGTCCAATGCATCCGGCAGCGCAGCAGGCGCAATATCAAAGCGAGACAGGAATTCGCCCACCAGTGCCCGAACATTGGAATCGGTGCGGTAGGTAACACGAGCAGTTTCTTCACCCCCCGGCGGCAGATCAAGAAAAATTTCAAGCGCCGTGCCGGTAGCGGGTTTGCCCACATCTTTCACCAGCACCAGTTTTCGTCCCAGCAGGGCATTAATGAGGGTGCTTTTCCCCACGCCGGTGGTGCCAATGACGGCAATACGGTAGGGCCGTTTGTAATCCAGCGCTTTTTCAGCGCGGGCTAGAAGCGGTTCAAAGCCGGTTTTGTCTTCGGGATGGGTGTTGAAAAAGGTAGTCACATTCTGCAAGCGGCGAATCAGGTCGGCAAAGCGCATTACCTGTGCTGTGTCTGCATTGGGCAGGTAGCGACGAATCTGAGCCGTCAGGTCGGCGTTGCTGCCGTTTGCGGCGCGCGCGGCTTGTTTTACGGGGGGCGGAACTTTTGAAATTGAAGTTACCACTTGGTTTTCCTCCAAATGAGTTATTTGCGAATGGTGGCGACGCCGGTGAATGGATGAACCAACTTGCCACTTGAGGATACCTGATTTTTCACGCACACACCGGCGTCTGGCAGGGAAATCTACTTTCCTTTACGCAGGTCGACAGGAAAAGTTGCAAACAAATTACCCCGATCGTCTTCGGCAGTGATTAATATCCATCATATTCGATTTTCACATTTGCTACAGGAAAATAAGCTGACACCCAACCGATAACGGGATGTCAGAAGGAGACAACAGGGGGCTAGAGAGGGAAACACAAACCGGCGTCTCTGGCAAGGCAAACGCATCTAAATAGAATGGGGATTGAAAAAGGCACAGGTGCAACAGCCGTGTGGTTGAAATTGGGGCGACTTGCATCAGATATAAATTATCGGTACAATTTACATAGAGTTTACGGAAGGTAAGCAAGATGATAATAACATTAGAAAATGCTCAGAAAATTCTACTTGATTTGTCGTCTGAACGAGCAAAGAGCGCGCTTGATTTCATTGGTTATTTGTACGAACAAGAACATCGGCAGTTAGTTGATGAAGTAAACGAGGCTCGGCACGCTTATCAAACCGGAAATGTTCGCAGAGGAACAGTAGAAGACATGATGACAGCGTTAGACCAATGATAACACTGGTTTGGTCGAAGACGTATGATATGAGGATGCTTTTTGAATTTGTACAAAATGCAGAAACAGGCGAAAAAGAGATCCTTCTGCTGACGGTAGGTGGGCACAATGATGTGTACTGATGTGCAACCACCTGCACAAGCCGCGTTAAACAAACGCGGCTTTTTTTATTTCGTCGGATAGAGATTTTTTAACGTGGCAAATTCAGTTTACCGAAGAGAATGTGGTTGCGTTTCCGGGCATCACGCAAGAGTTTGTCGAAGCTGATGATTTCGATGTACACAACGTTACCCTTGATTTATTGCGTGTCAGGCGGTTTTTGGTATAATAGGCGGCAATAAGCACCCATCATATTGTCCATCTCACCCGTTCCGGGGGAGTGTCGGAACTGGCAGACGAGCATGATTTAGGATCATGTGCCGCAAGGCGTGTGGGTTCGAGTCCCACCTTCCCCACAGCGGAACAGGCAGTTAAAGATACTGCCTGTTTTTTATATCACCTCCAGCGTGCCGCGCCGCCTGGCTTGAATTTCAAACCAACGAAACATTACGTACCCCAGCAGCACGTAGCCGATGCCAATTAAAAACTCTGTTGCCAGCAGCGGCAGCACGCCAGCCAGTCGTCCCCCGACAATGATTTGCCGTGCCGCAGCAATGCCCCGTGTCAATGGTAACCCTTGCGATATCGCCTGCACCCAGGTTGGCATCGTCGCTAAATTCACATTCGCCCCAGAGAAGACCATCAGCAAAAAGAACACCGTGTTGTTGACAAACATGACGTTGCGCGTGACGAGACTGAGACACCCCAGCAGCAGCCCCAACCCCGACGTGCTGAACGTGGTGACGAGGATCGTCACCCCCAGCGCTAACGGGTCGGTGTGTGACAGGTCTAGCCCCAACAGCACCACACCCCAAAACAATCCCAGCGCTACCCCCAGTATCCCATCAATAATGTGCACAAATGCCCGTCCCACAAACATCGTCAAGCGGTTGGCGGGCGTGGCGAACAGATACGGCAGCGTGCCGTCCCAGCGGTCACCGCTGATACTGAAGGTGACACCAAAAATGCCGCTGACCGCTGCCATTTGTATGGCATTGCCAATCACATAAAATGAGGCGTTGTCCTGTCCGGTGGCATAGGTTCCCAAAAAAACAAAAAAAAGCATGTAGCTCAACGGCGCAACCACCTTCGAGGCCAGGTACGTCGTTGGTTTTAGCCAGCGAAAGAGCGCGATATATGATAAGACTGCACCTTGAAAAAACAATCGAACATTCAACCAAAACGTTGTCATTTGTTACCCACTATTGCATACTCAGCGTGGCGTCAACCCGTGCTTTGTATAATACTCGTTCAAACAGTTTTGTGGCTGCCAGCAAGTAAATCAGGCTAAAAAACAGCATCATCCCCCATGAAAGAACCATCTCCGCCGGCGTTGCATTCCCTCCGGCGGCGGCATGCAGAGCGCGAGCCGCCCAATACGGGGCCAACAGGTAACTCAGCGGGGTTGTCCAACCGGGCAGCAGGGCAACGGGGAACAAAAAGCCGCTTAAAATGTAGACGGGAAATTCCAGGCCGTTTTGCCAGCGCTGCACGTCTGGATTGATAACAAACAGGGAGGCTAGAATCAGTCCAAAGCTCACAAAGGCAACGATGGCGACCAGCGCTGACACCACAAAGTAGCCCGGCTGCAACACCCGCAATGGATAACCGAACAAAATTGACACCACTGTGTAACTGGCCACCATTGACACCAGTGACTGGATGACGTTCGCCAGGCTCTTGCCGAAAACCACCACCTGAATGGGCGTTGGCGAGCCAACCAGCATCTCCAGGGTTCCGGTCCAACGCTCGCGGGTAATGCTGTTTCCACTGATGAACAGCACGCTGGTCCACAAACCGGTCATACCACTCCCCACCACCACAAAAATAGCGTAATCGCCGCCTCGTTCCTGGAGCATCCACAGCGCCAAAATGGCGATGATCAACGGTTGCACAATCAAACTGAACAAAATGAATGCATCGGTGGCATTCTGTCGGAAGTTCACTTCAAAAGCAATAGTAGCTACGCGACCATAAATTCGGAGTTTCTCCCAGGTCACGTTTCACCTCCTACCAGCCGCACGTAAGCATCCTCCAACGTTGGCTCTCGAACTGTGACCTTCCCCACGCGCACACCCTTCATTAAGGCCAACAAATCTGGCAGAGCTTCTGAGCCACGCGGGGTTTGGATGAGCAACGCTTGCTTTTGCTCTCTATTTTCAACAGAGACATTATCAACATCCGATCGCTTTTTGAGTTGCGCTAATATTTTGACCGGCACGCCAAATACTTCCAGCTCAATTACCGATAAATCCTGAACCACAGCCTTGAGCGCGGTGGGTGTATCCAGCGCAATGATGCGTCCTTTGTCAATCACTGCAATTCGCCGACACAACGCATCGGCTTCAAACATATAATGCGTGGTCAGCAGGATGGTCTTTTGTTCAGATTGCAAATTTCGCACCACCTCACGCAGTTCGCGCGCCCCAACGGGGTCCAGCCCGATGGTCGGTTCATCCAGAAACAAAACCTCTGGATTGTGCAGCAGGGCGCGGGCAATGTGTAGCCGCTGTTTCATGCCGCGTGAATAGCCTTCAACTTTTTCCTCTCCCCGCCCGTTCAATCCCACTAATTTCAGCAAGTAGGGGATGCGCTTTCGGGTTTCGGCAGGGTCAAGGTGGTAGAGACTGGCAAAATAGCGCAAGTTGTCAATGCCGGAGAGTCGCCAGTACAACCCACGTTCTCCCCCCAGGACGAATCCAATGCGCGCACGAATGCGGTTGGCATCGGGAACCACGTCGTACCCCAAAATGCGTGCCGTGCCGTCAGTGGGGATGAGCAGTGTCGTGAGCATTTTGACCGTGGTGGTTTTACCTGCACCGTTAGGCCCCAACACGCCAAACAGTTCACCTTTCTCAACAATGAAAGAAATATCGTCTACGGCGACGACTTCTTTGGTTTTGCGGCGCAATACGCCGATGGTGGTTTTGTACACCCGCCGCAAGTGGCTCACTTCGATGGTACTCGTCAAATCATTACTCCCAGGTGTGTGGTTTGATTTTTGGGGATAGGCTTGGCTTCTATTTTGCCCTCTAGCTGTCCTCAAGTATAGCATAACCAAACCAGCAAAACAATATGCCTTCCACCGGCGTGCGTTTCACTTTTGGGGGCAGGATTTGACGATCAATAGATTCTTAAAACCTGTCTGGTTTATTGTCAGCCGGGGTGGAAGCACACGGCAACAACCTCTTTTCTACCAGTAGAAAATGTCGTTTCAATATCAATGGCAAATTAGCACTTTTTTCTCGTTACGACACGCTACGGTAATCAGGATGGGGGTCTACTTTAAGACAAGCGGCAGGTAGATGTATTGTTCTGTGCCACTCAGCAATAGCGCCATATTGACCGCCACAATACCGGCAATCTGGGCGTTGTATGCTTCGTTGCTCAAAACCTGCACCTGCCCGGTGTAAGAATAATTCCGTTCCAAAAAATCAGTATAGCTAAACTGCAACGTGTGGTTGCCTGGAGAAAACGTGCTATTCAGCGTATCGCTGGTACTCCAGAGAAAACCGTCCACGCGCCATTGGAAGTTGGTGATTGCAAAACTGGTCGCCCCGCGTTGGGTCCAGGCAGAGTGCAAGACGACGGGTTCTCCCGCTTTTACAACCGTGTTGCCGGTGAACTCAGCCACCCGCACATCTTCGGGATACATGATGTGCAACGCCAACTTATCATAGGCAGTGAGACCATCGTTGCTGTAATTGGTGCCGGTTTGCCCGCTGCACTGGGGAACTTCGCTGGGCCAGAAACGATAGTGCATAATCGAATTTTTGTCGTAGGGCGTGATGTAACCCGTGCTGGCCGTGTGATACCCATCAGCGCTAGACGGGACACATTGGGCGTTTTCGTCTATGCGGACATGTTCATGAGAAAGTCCGAGTGCGTGCCCAAATTCGTGCAGGGTGTGATTGAGCCAGGGCGTGCCGGTGTGAACGCCTGGTTTCCCCACTGTCATATCCAAATCGTCATCCCCCAACTTCAGGTTGTACTGGCACGGACGGTTGAGGGGCAAGTCGTTGGGTGAACCCGACCAGCTTGACCCGACCAGCGCCACCGTGCAACCTGTGCCGGGGACCGTACCCGGTGGGTCTACCGGCACATTGGTGTTCCACAACGCCACACGAATGTCGCCATCGTAGTAGCTTTTGCTATCGACCCAGGTGGGGGCCGGACATGCCAGCTTTTGGATGTCGCCTCCCTGGCTTGCTGCCTCCTGAATGGGCGTACCGTCAATCGTCAGGAAACGAATGTTGGCAACGTATTCGAACTGTTGCAAATGGGTAACGATTTCTTGCACCCGGTTCGCTCGCACATCCACGGCATCACCGGCGAAACATACCGTGATATTTTTGCTGCGCACACCTTGAAACCAGTACAATCCCGCCTGTGCCGGCGCTGCTCCAAAGCTCAGCCAGCCCACCGACCAGCCCGCAATAAGCGCCAGGAGCAACAAGATTGCTGTATGTGGCGATCTGCGTATGCTGTTCATAACGTCCTCACTTGATTTCCAACGCTTGCAACAGGCGACAATCGCTGGCTGCACAGCCGATGGGTGGACCGCTCGTCGTGTCGCTGGAGTCGTACAGAATTGTGAGTGTCCTGCCGGCCAGTAGGGCTGAATTCAACTCACTCAGCACTCTGGCTGCCTCGGCATCATCAGCCGTGGAATAGGCAAAGTACCAGATTCCACTGAATGAGGCGGTACATTTTACGTGTATGCGGGTGGTAAACACACCGACCCTTGCCGGTGTGCAATCAACCCAGGTTGTACCGAGGGGGACGGCAGCGGCAGAAGTATCGTTAGCGGCGGTCTGGTTGGTTGGCAACTGGAACTGCGTCGCCGGCGGACTCGTCGGTGGGGCAGTATTGCCGTTTTGGCTGGCATACACCCCCCAGGCACTGAAGAGTCCGAATAGAAACATTACTACCAGGGTTATAACCCCTTTGGTCAATTTTGAACGGAACATACAACCTCCTTTGTTAAATATGAATAGAAATTTTCTCTCCCCAATGGAGTGTAGCCCGCCAGGGGTACAATTGGGTGTCGCACACGGCAGATTTCAGGTTTCTGCATCTGGGTCAGGAAGCGCGACACCCCTCTCATCCTCCAAGAGCGGTGGTAGGCCCGTTTTGAGGGTGATGAAGTCATTCATATCCCGCAATGAAGCGAAATAGAGCCGCTGGCCGGAAGTCACGTGTTGCACCGAACCGCGCCAGATGGAAGCGGCGTTCCTCTGGCCAGGCTCCTGCCAGATACGGACGACGAAAAGATGTTCGCTGGGCGTTGCTGGCTCGTCCATAGCAGGCGCTCCACAAGGACTCGGGTTGGCAATTCGAGTCTTCTGACCTTGATCCTATTGCTTTTGTGTGATAAAGTCCGCTACGGCCACCCGGTCGATGGCGAAAAGACCAAGATCATACGGCGGTTCGGCAGATGTGTTCTCGCCGGCAAGCCAGACCTTATCTCCGGCAACAGCAATGCCTGCTGAACTCAGAAACCCTTTCTCCGGCAGAATCCTGGTTTCCAACCCCGTGGTGAGATCAACGCGAATGATCACGCCGGTGGTATCGACGAACCAGGCGCTGCCGTCGGCGAGGGCAAGGGCCGGGTCCAGGCTCTTGTCAGCCTCGGCTTCCAGGTCGATGCGCTTCGTGATCTGGTTGGCGGCAGGGTCAATGAAAAAGAGCGTACCCCCGCCGTCAATGTTTGGGGCCGAGGCTTTTGTGTTGGCCACGTCGCTCAACACCCACACACCCTGGTCGTCGGCCGCCAGGGCGGTAGGCCCCTCGGCCAGAATGGAGCTGGAGTCCCCTTGCTTCTCCTCCTGGTGACCGAGGTCTGCCACCGCGGCGATGATCTCCCTTGTTTTGGAGTCTACCCGCAGCAGGCGGCCTTCGTTGGAGTCGATCACCCAGGCCGAGCCGAAGGCGACCAGGAGCGGGGCATCTTCGCCAGCAGACAGTTTGGGCCGGTCGGTGATGATGTCGCCCAGCGCGTTTGTGGCGGGATCAATGCTGGCCAGTGCGCCCGTGCCCTCAAGGGGAGCCCAGACAGAACCTTCACCGGCTGCGATGCGTCGCGGGGTGGGATATGTCCCCGGCGGCGGTTTGATTTGGGCCGACACGTTGCCTGTCTGCGGATCGATACGGCGCACCCATGCATCCGCCAGGGGCGCGTCAACTGTCCACAACGCCCCCTGCCCCAGGACGAGCCGGTAGGGCTTTCCCCCCACATCGAGTGTGCGGCTGACGGCGCCGGCCGCCAGATCAACGGCCACGATCTGGCCATCATCTGCGGCCGTTACCCAGACCGTCTCGCCGTCAATCGCCAGGGAAGTCGGCGAAACATCAAGGGGGATGGGGAGAAATCGATAGCGGATTTCCCGGGCGGTAGAACCGTCGGCAATCCCCGGTCCCGTAACGGCTGTCACCGTCGGCTCAGATGTCGTCGCTTCAGTTCCAACTTCCGGATTTGCACTCGCCTCTGCCCTGACCGTCGGCTCGATTTTTGCCGCCGGGGTCACGGTTTCCGCAGACTTCTCTGCTGCCATTTTGGAGCCGGAGCTACAGCCGGCAACGGCAAACAGCAGCATCAGCGCGATCAGCAATCTGAGCAGCGGTGCGTGTTGGGTTGATGCGAGCAACCTGTTCATAAATGCCTCCTCCAGAAAAGAGAATAATCTTGACTGTTTCAGAGACATTGTATCAGGCTCGCGTCCAAAAATCGTCCAATTTGGGGGGTGTCAAAAAGCGGGGGGTGTTACGGCCAGCAACCGTTTTCGTGAGCGTCCAGCACCTGGCGGTTGTAGGGGATCTGCAGGAAGGCGGCCCGGGATTCAGGATCGGGAATGGCAACGGCTTTTTCCTGGAGGATGACGTGCGCCTGGGCCAGCAACTCTGCGCTGCGCCGGCTCTGTCCCCGGGCGCGATAGGTCTGCGCCGCGGCCCACAACGCCAGCTGGGGATCATAGATGGTGTCACCTTTGGCCGCGACCAGGACCAGCAGTTCGTCCGTCACGTGCCGCGCCTGTTTCATTTCGCCAGCACGCAGATAGGCGATGACCAGGATGGAGAGGTCTGTGGCGGAATCTGCGGGGGGAAGATGCTGCTGGCGTCGCAGGGCCAGCGCTTCGAGCAGATAACCGATGGCCCTGTCCAGCGCGCCGAGATGAAGCTCGGCCTCGCCCAGGTTGCCCAGGGCTGCGGCTTCGAAAAGGGGGATCTGGATGGTGCGAGCCAGGGTGCGGGCGGTGCGGGCGTATTCCTCGGCCAGAGGGTAGTCTTCCTGGTAGATGGCCACCGCGCTGAGGTTGATGGCGCAGCTTGCCATGCCGCGGCGGTCGTGCATAGCGGTGAACAGGACCTCCGCCTGTTGAAGGCCGGTCATCGCCTCCGCATAACGGCCCAGGGTGTTGGCCAACATCCCTCTGTTGAGCAACACCGCGGCCTGTCCCTGACGCTTGCCCAGGCTGGCGTAGAGAACAGCCGCCTTTTCGTAATGCTCCAGCGCCTGCGAGACATGGAACAAACGTGCCAGGGTTGCTGCCAGGCGAGCGTGCGCGTCGGCCTCTCCCTCACGGTCCCCAAAGGAAGACCTGGAATTGTGACGCCATTTTCGATTCCGTGGAGGTGCGTACAAACAATTATATCATATCATTTTCTGCATGCAATGTCCCGCTTCGTTCACCCTCATTTACCACGACCAAAAGATTGCTGGTGTACCATACGTTCTGTAAAATTGGCGGGGAAGTAAGCCATTGAGTAT
>CAYPUV010000046.1:0-20783 GCA_964413895.1 uncultured Anaerolineaceae bacterium | reverse complement strand
TCACCAGTCGGGGTACATCCCCCTGGCAGAAGATGTGCCTCAAAAAGATCTGGTAGGCGTTTTAAGAGAAACTGTCAGCGCCATAAAAAAACAACTGGCGCTCAATAATGTGACACTGGCCGCCACAATTCCTTCATCATTGCCGGCAATACGTATTCCACCACAGTACTTTGCCAAAATATTAACCGACCTGCTGTTGCAGGCAGGCATGCACACCCAACCCCGCGAAGTAATTGAAGTTTCTGTGAGTACAGAGCAAAACATCAATCAACCAACGTATGTCGTGGTAGCGGTCAGCAACCGGTCACCGCACACAAATGGCGAAAACCAGCTAGAAGAAGACATTGATTTAAAAACAATTGCCAGAGCCGTGGAATATCAGGGTGGTCGAATTTGGACTGATATTGATTATAAAGGGCGGTGGATAATTAGTTTTTTGGTGCCAACGTTAATTTGACACGGCATAAAAGCACGATTAACATGCTTCCCTGGTTAGGCTCATCCGGTATTGAGTAGGTGCATAGAATGGCGCTAAGAAAAATCTTATACGCAAGCGACCCCCGATTAAGGCAAAAAGCAAAAAAAGTAAAACGTTTTGGCCCGGAACTAAAAAAACTCGCTGACGACATGCTTCAAACAATGCGCGAAGCATCAGGAGTGGGACTGGCCGGCCCCCAAATAGGTGTAATGCAACGCATTTTTGTGGCGGAAATCCCCCCTGAGGATGACGACCCGCGCAGCGGCAAACCCTTCGTTATTATTAATCCAGAAATCACCAAACGGTCTACTGAAATGGAAGAAGGGCAAGAAGGATGTTTGTCCATTCCGGGGTGGGTGGGGTTGGTTGATCGTGCCCAGGCCATTGAAATTAGAGCACGCACCATACATGGCAAGCCAATAAAAATGCGGGTTGATGGCTTTTTAGCCAGGGTGTTCCAGCATGAAAATGACCATCTGGATGGCGTACTCTTTATCGACCACATTACCGACAGAGAAAAACTATGGCGTATTGAGCCAGAAGAGGGCGAAGAGGAGAAAACCACAATCGAAATTGATGCCGTGGCGGCGTGAACAGACCAACTTTTTTAAGTGGCCTGACAGGTTTTGTTTGGCTAACTTCTAAGCACAGCAATACACGTACCTTCTCAATTATTCGGGGAGAAACCTGACTGGTTTTTAGAACCGGTCAGGTTTGGGAATAATATCCCCAAACTATTGAGAAGTTGGCAATACATAGCAAAAAATGATGAGAGGCCAAAACCTGTTGGGTCATTTTGATTTTTTGATTTGATGTATCTATTCAGGGCTCCCCCATCCCCTTTTATGAGATGGGGGCTGAACAGTTACGAATAACCTGAATGGATACCGTGACTATGACAGAAAGTACATTTTGGGGGCAAAAAACAACAACGCTACAATGTTTGAAAATAACGTTTCCCAAAATAATGCATTATTGACTCCGTGTTTTCATTGTGATAGAATGAACGACCATATGGCATCCTAAGTTATGCCGTTACCCAAGTTTTGAAAAAAAGGATACGGTAAAGCAATGCCCGCTGACTATCTCCCCATATTAATTTTACTTGTTGTCTCCGCGCTTTTTGCAGTTGTGGCTCTGGTTGTGCCCTTTTATCTTGGCCCCAGAAACCCAAGCACCACAAAATCAGATACATATGAGTCCGGCAAATTACCGTATGGCGATGCGCGACGGCGAGTGCCCGTGCATTATTATATGGTCGCCATGCTTTTTATGATGTTTGATATTGAAGTGGTGTTCTTTTATCCATGGGCCGTAATATTCAGGCAACTGAAGCTCTTTGGCTTGATCGAAATGGGCGTGTTTGTGCTGATCCTGTTGATTGGGTACGTTTACGTTTGGAAAAAAGGAGCGCTGGAATGGGATTAGAGTTGAATGAAAATGTTTCCATTACACCTGTAGCGCCAGGGGGACACCAAAAAGATGGTGCAATGGGATTGGTAATGGCGAATTTATCTGAATTAGTGGGGTGGGGGCGAAAATATTCGCTGCACCCCCTGCTTTTTGGATTGGCCTGTTGCGCCATCGAACAAATAACCGCCGGCATGTCTCGATTTGACATTGCTCGCTTTGGGGCAGAAGTGTTCCGCGCCAGCCCCCGGCAGGCAGACCTGATCATTATCTCTGGGCGCGTAAGCAATAAAATGGCGCCAGTTGTGCGACGCCTGTACGACCAAATGCTGGAACCAAAATGGGTTATTGCGATGGGCGATTGCGCTTCTTGTGGTGGCCCGTTTAACAATTACGCTATTGTGCAAGGGGTAGATAAAATCATTCCGGTTGATGTGTACGTTCCGGGGTGTCCGCCCAGGCCAGAAGCGTTGTTCTACGCTATCACCCGTTTGCAAGAAAAAGTTCAAAAATTTGGTATTGGCGAAAGAAAAGGGTAGCCTAAACCATTAAATTTACACAGTAATGCCGAGGACTAATGACTGACCTCACTTCTGATAAATTAAAAACAAAATTCCCCACTGCGGTGTTGGGGAGCGAAACCTTCCGGGAAGAAACCACAATCACCATCGATGCCAAACACCTGCTGAGGGTAGCCAAATTTTTGCGCGATGACCCTGAGCTGCAATATAACTTGCTGCTAGATGTGTATGGCGTAGATCGGCGAGACCTGGAGGTGGCTCCGCGTTTTGCCAGCACCTACGAGCTGTATTCCATCCCCTTCAATCGACGGGTGCGCTTGAACGTGCCTCTGGCAGATGCACCAACAAATGGAAGCAAAGACGCGCTGCCGAAAGTGGACTCGGTGACCGGCGTGTGGTCCACGGCCAACTGGTTGGAGCGAGAAACGTATGACCTGATGGGGATTGAATTTACCGGCCATCCCTGGCTGCACCGCATTCTAATGCCTCAAGATTGGGTAGGGCACCCCCTGCGTAAAGATTACCCACTTGGCGGTGAGCCGGTGTACTTTAGCGCAGACCGCGACAACCCTCGCTTTGCCCATCTGGGCAAACAAATAATGGATGTGCCTTCTTACCACAGTGAACTGGAAGAAGACGAAAACCCCACCGACCATCTGGTCATCAACATGGGGCCGCAGCACCCGGCCACGCACGGCGTTTTGCGGTTGGCCGTTGAGCTAGATGGTGAACGGGTGCTCAGCGTAAAACCAGAGGTGGGATATTTGCACTCTGGGTTTGAAAAGACAGGCGAAAACAAACGCTACGAAAAGTTTATCCCCTATTGCGACCGTTTGGATTATGTAAGCTCTATGAGCAACAACCTGGGCTACGTGTTGACGGTTGAAAAATTACTGGGAGTGGAAGTTCCGCAGCACGCGCAATATGCGCGCGTAATTTTAACAGAGTTGCAGCGCATTGCCAGCCACATGGTTTGGCTGGGCACGCACGCAATGGACGTGAGCGGCACAATCCACGCCCTGTTGATGTACGCCTTTTATTGGCGCGAGCAAATTTTAGATATTTTTGAGATGGTGTGCGGCGCACGCATGACCACCAGCTACTTTAATGTCGGTGGATTGCGTTGGCCGTTGCCTGGCGCATTCGAGGATGCCGTAAAACATTTCTTAAAAGGGTTTCCAGAAATGCTCAAAGATGTTGATGGCATGCTCACCAATAACCCGGTGTGGCTGGGCCGCCTGGAGGGTGTGGGCTACTTATCCCGCGAAGAAGCAATTTCGTTGGGCGTTACCGGACCCCTGTTGCGCGCAACGGGTCTGGCGTTTGATTTGCGCAAAGCCCAACCCTATTCCAGCTACGACCAGTTTGATTTTGATATTCCCACCGCGGACGAAGGCGATAGTTATGCCCGCTTTAAAGTGCGCATTGCAGAATTGCGACAAAGCTTGCGCATCATCGAACAGGGGCTGGCAAAACTGGGGAAAGGCCCACACAAAACAGCAGACCGAAAAGTGGCGCTGCCTCCTCGCGCAGAAATCTCCACCAGCATGGAATCCCTCATCCACCAGTTTAAACTGGTTACAGAAGGCTTTAAACCACCCGTGGGTCGGGTGTATGGAATTGTGGAAAATCCCAAAGGCATTCTTGGGTTTGGGTTAATCAGCGATGGCTCGGCGATTCCCTACCGCTTGCGCGTGCGCGGCCCGTCTTTTGTCAACCTTCAGGCTACCGACACTATGTCGCGGCAGGGATTATTGTCTGATATTATAACGGTTGTTGGGTCTATTGACATTGTGCTGGGCGAAGTAGACAGGTAGAAACGGGTAGAGATCGTTCTCCATTGTTTGATAGCGGCACAAAACCTTCGTGGTAACTTTTTGCGTAATTCTGGAGCAACTATGTGGTCTGAAGCAGAACAACAAGAACTTGCAGAAATATTGAAAAAATACCCCACCAAACGTTCCGCATTGCTGCCGGCACTTTATCTGGCGCAACGAGAAAAGAATTGGCTGAGCGATGACGACATCGCCGCAGTGGCCGACGCGCTTGACCTGTCACTGACGGAGGTGCAGTCGGTAGCGGGGTTTTACACCCTTTTCCGCCGCGAAGAGACCGGGCGGCACATTATTCACGTGTGCACCGACCTTCCATGCGCGCTGCGCGGGGCGCAAGCGTTTTACGACCGCCTGGCGAAAAGACTCGATTTACCGCCAGAGGGGGGCACAACTGCCGACGGATTGTTCACCCTGGAGCAAGTTCCCTGTTTGGCCGCCTGCGACAAAGCGCCTGTCTGCCAGATTAATTTGCGGTACTACGAAAACCTGACCGATGAGACCATCGACACTGTCCTGACTCAGTTGCGTGCAGAAGCGCAACTGGAATCAGAAACACAAGCACAAGGGTAAAACCAATGGCGAATGAATACTTAAAAGAACATGTGCTGCTCCGCCACAAAGATATTCCAAATATCGCCAATATAGATGTATACATAGCGAATGGCGGCTACGCGGGTTTGAGAAAGGCGTTGGAAACAATGCAGCCCCCGGAAGTGATTGACGCGGTGAAGGCTTCTGGTTTGCGGGGGCGCGGGGGCGCAGGTTTCCCCACCGGCGTAAAATGGTCTTTTATCCCCAAGGGGGCAGACCAGGTATACATTGTCGTCAACGCCGACGAAAGTGAGCCGGGCACATTTAAAGACCGAGAATTGATGGAATATAATCCCCATCAGGTTATTGAAGGGGCGGCCATTGCCGCGTATGCAGTTGGCGCGCGAACCATTTACATTTACGGGCGCGGCGAATTTCGTGGTCCATTTGTAACGCTGCAAAAAGCAGTGGATGAGGCTTACGCCAAAGGCTTTTTGGGCCAAAATGTAATGGGGCACAACCTTTCGCTGGATTTACACCTGCATTTGGGCGCTGGCGCGTATATTTGCGGAGAAGAAACCGCGTTGCTCAACAGCCTGGAGGGATACCGTGGACAACCTCGTTCGCGCCCCCCGTTTCCGGCGGTGGAAGGGCTTTATGCCAAACCCACCGTCATTAACAATGTGGAAACAATGGCCAACGTCCCTGGAATTATCAGGCACGGCGTGGAATGGTACCGGCAGTTTGGCACAGAAAAAAGCCCCGGCACCAAAATCTTTTGCTTGAGCGGGCATGTCAATCGGCCCGGAAATTACGAATTGCCGTTGGGAACCCCCGTGCGTTATCTCATAGAAGAATTAGGGGGCGGTGTGCCGAACGGGAAAAAGATAAAAGCCGTATTGCCGGCGGGTGAATCTTCCCTGATGATCCCGGCCAGTCAACTGGATACCCCTATGGATTACGAATCGATGGGGGCTATTGGCTCAATGTTGGGGTCAGCGTCATTCATCGTTATGGATGAAACGGTGGACACTGTGTGGGCTGCCGAAAAAATGATTCACTTCTTTAAACACGAAAGCTGTGGTAAATGTTCTCCGTGCAGAGAAGGGACCTACTGGCTGAGCCAGGTCTATCATCGCATTCGCTCTGGCGATGGAACGATGGAAGATGTGGATTTGCTGCCCAAAATTATTGAGCAAATGACGGGCAATTGTTTTTGCCCCCTGGGCGAGTTTGCTACCAGCCCGGTAAAAGCAAGCATGCTGCATTTTAGAGCCGATTACGAACGGTATGTACAAAAGTAAGCGTGTTTTCAGTGCAGACACGCGGTTGTTGTACGCAAGTGTGCGCAAAATTACACAATGCGCCTGGCTTTTAGATTGATGATTGAACAATAAAAAGATAGGGCTTATCCATTAATTGTATCGAAACGATGTGTGCTGAAACCAGACAAGGAGTAGTTGTGAAATGAGTATAAATATCCCTGAATTGCTTGGCGACGAAGCTGCATATTTGTTAGAGTACGAATCAAAAACCATTCCCAAAGAAGCGCTGCATTTGCCCGGCCCCGATTTTGTGGACAGGGTGATTGCATCCTCTGACCGGCGGGTGCAGGTGCTGCGCAGCATGCAAACCCTCTTCGACCACGGTCGATTGGCCGGTACGGGGTATGTTTCAATTTTGCCCGTTGACCAGGGGATCGAGCACTCGGCGGGCGCGTCATTTGCTCCCAACCCCATCTATTTTGACCCCGAAAACATTATAAAGCTTGCCATCGAAGGCGGCTGCAACGCTGTTGCGTCTACCCTGGGCGTTTTAGGCAGTGTCGCGCGCAAATATGCCCACAAAATTCCCTTCATTGTAAAAATAAACCATAATGAATTGCTGACCTATCCCAACAAGTTCGACCAAATTTTGTTTGCCTCGGTTGACCAGGCCTATGAATTGGGTGCGGTAGCCGTTGGGGCAACCATCTACTTCGGGTCAGCGGAATCTAATCGGCAAATCATTGAAGTTTCAGAAGCATTTGCTTATGCCCATGAATTAGGTCTGGCAACCATTTTATGGGCTTACCTGCGCAACAACGCCTTTAAGAAAGATGGCACAGATTACCATGTGGCCGCCGACCTGACCGGGCAGGCGAACCATCTGGGCGTTACCATTGAGGCCGACATCATCAAACAAAAGCAAGCGCAAACCAACGGCGGCTTCAAAGCCATCAACTTCGGCAAAACCAGCGACAAGGTGTACTCTGAATTAACCACCGATCATCCCATCGACCTGACCCGCTATCAACTTGCCAACTGCTACATGGGCCGCGCCGGTCTGATTAACTCTGGCGGCGCTTCCGGCAGCAACGACCTGGCGCAGGCTGTGCGCACGGCGGTCATCAACAAACGTGCCGGAGGCATGGGCCTCATTTCCGGGCGCAAAGCCTTCCAAAAGCCAATGGCCGAAGGGGTGAAACTTCTCAATGCTATTCAAGATGTTTTCTTAGCTAAAAACGTCACTATTGCATAGCACGACAAGCCGCAAAAAGTGTTTTTTGTTCGTCCTTTGTCATTTGTGCGGGACGGGAGACGAATTATTCTCGCGGGCAACGCAAATCTCTATTAGGAACAGCCTATGTCTGACTTGGTAACTCTAACAATCGACGGCGTTGAAATCAGCGTCCCCAAAGGAACCCTGATTGTTGAAGCCGCAAAAAAAGCTGGCAACGAAATTCCCGTATTTTGCTACCATTCTAAATTGGAACCCGTGGGCATGTGTCGCATGTGTCTGGTAATAGTAGGAACGCCCGTGCGCAATCGCGCAACCGGCGAGTTTGAAATGGATGACAACGGCAAGCCGGTCATTCGCTTTTTCCCCAAGCCGATGACCGCCTGCACCACGCCGGTGTCTGAGGGGATGGTCGTGGTCACCCAAAGTGAAGAATCCATCGCCGACCGCCGGGGCGTGCTGGAATTTTTGCTCACCAGTCATCCGCTAGATTGCCCTGTTTGCGATAAGGGCGGCGAATGTTCACTGCAAGATTTAACGTATGCCTACGGCCCCGGCGTCTCGCGTTTTTATTTGGGCGACAAACATCACGGACCCAAAAAAGAACCTCTGGGTGACTTGATTGTTCTTGATACAGAACGCTGCATTTTGTGCGCCCGCTGCGTCCGCTTTGAAGATGAAATTGCCGGCGACCCTGTTCTGGCAATTGACAATCGCGGGCGCGACTCGAAAATTGTCAGCTACTCTACCCCCCAATTTGATAGCAAATACTCCGGCAACACCACCGACATCTGTCCGGTAGGGGCACTGACGACCAGAGACTTTCGCTTTGGCGCGCGGGCGTGGGAAATGCAAAACACCCCCAGTGTGTGCAATCTGTGTGGCGCGGGCTGCAATACTGTACTCAATACCCGCTTCGACAAAATTAAGCGCGTTATGCCACGTCAAAATGAGGCGGTCAACGAAATTTGGCTTTGCGACAAAGGCCGCTTTGGGCATCACTTTAACAGCAGCCCCCAGCGGCTCACCGCACCGCTCATCAAGAAAAAAGGCGACTTTGTGGAAGCCAGTTGGGACGAAGCGCTGTCGCTGGTTGCCCGCAAGTTTGGACTATCCAAAGCAAAAACTGGCGGCATCGCCGGGGCGCACCTTTCAAACGAAGACCTGTACCTTTTTCAGAAGCTCTTCCGCGACGTGCTGGGGAGCAACAATATTGACCACCGCGTGGGCTTGAGCGCCGTTTTTAGTGACGAGATTGGGTACGAAGTTGGCGCCGGTGTAGGCACCGACATTGGACGGCTTAAAAGCGAATCGGCTGTGCTGGTAGTTGGTGCAGACCTGGACGAAGAAGCGCCCATTTTATACCTGCGCGTGCGGTCTTCGGCGCGACACGGCGCACACCTGATTAACGCTGGTGGGCGCTGGACCAAGCTGGATAACGTAGCGCAAACCAGCCTGCGCTATCGCTACGGTTCAGAAGCCGCCCTGGTGTGGGGGATGGTTGCCACAATATTGGATGAAGGATTGGAAAACAAAGAATTTGTCTCCACCCGCGTGCAGGGGTTTGCAGACCTGATTGAGGCAATGAAAACCTACACCCCGGCACACGTGGCAACCGTAACCGGCGTTGAGGAAGAACAAATTCGGCGGGCGGCCCGCACCTTTGCCCAGGCCGAAAATGGACTGGTATTCTACGGCCTGGAATCTGGCGGCGACGCATCGCTGCAAGCGGCCATAAAATCGCTGCTACTGATTACCGGGCATGTGGGCCGCGCCAACAACGGCGTCATTGCCGTATTGCCCCACGCCAACAGTCGGGGCGCTGCCGATATGGGCATTGTGCCGCATCGTCGGCCCGGCTACCTGCCTGTGGATGGCGAAGCTGGACTTTCGGCGCCGGAGATGCTCCGCGAAAACAGCGGCCTTTCCGCGCTGTACATTGCCGCCGCCGACCCCGCTGCGCAATCAGAGGCGTACAAAACCGCCATCACAGCCACCGACTTTGTGGTAGTGCAAGACCTGTTTATGACTGAAACGGCGCAACTGGCCGACGTCGTCCTCCCCGCGCGGGGCGTGGCAGAGCGAGACGGTAGCTTTACCAGCGTAGAACGATGGGTGCAGACTTTTGACAATGCTGTTTCTGCTCCGCCGCTGGCCTGGGCCGACTGGTTGATTTTCACCGCCATTGCCGGAAAACTGGGTGCAGAATGGCCTTTCGCTTCCGCGGATGGTGTGATGGCAGAAATTACACAAACCGTTCCCCTATACGCCGAAATGAGCTTTGAAACCTTGATGAAGCCAATTTCGCTGGAACGAAAAATGTCGCACTATATTTATAGCGGCACCAGTTTCACCGCCGACGTGCGTGAAGGGCAACAATGGCGCCCCGTCGCTGCTGATGAAGAGGCAAAATTAACACTGGCGTTTGTTGCCCCGGTGACAGAACCAGCCGCTGCTGAGCTGGTAATGGGTGCGCCACGTACATTGTACGATGGTGGCACACTCATTGCTCAGGCCGAGGTTGTGGCGGCGCACATTCAGCAGCCGCAAGTGATGCTATCTAAAACAGATGCCGCTCGATTGGGCGTGCAAAATGGCGATGCTGTTTCGCTCACCGCCAGAGGGGTGTCGGTGACCTTGCCGGTGCGTGTTAATCGTTTAACGCCGGCAGGAGTGGCACTTGTCCCGCGCAATGTGCAGGGCTTCCCCGCCGAAAAATTGTTGCGCAGCGACACGTTTATTCCGGTTGAATGTACAAAAGTACCCGTTTCGGAGCTTGCCTGATGGACTGGATTCAAGCATTTCTAATCCCTGTGCTCATTAGCCTTGTTTTTGTTGTTGTATTGCTCACCGGCTTTGCCTATTTAAGCTATTTTGAACGCAAACTGGTGGCGCGGTTTACCATGCGCTTTGGCCCCAACCGGGCTGGGCCGTATGGTGTGCTGCAGCCGCTGGCCGACGCGCTGAAAATGGCCTTTAAGGAAGAACTTATGCCCACACATGCGGACAAAGTGGTGTATTTACTTGCACCGATGCTGGCCGTTTTCTCCGCGCTGGTGGCCTGGGCTGTGTTGCCGGTGGCCAGCAAGGGGCTGCATGTGCTGGGGTACACCGTGCCGCCGTTTTTGGCCGATGTGAACGTGGGACTGCTGTATATTGTGGCGGTCACCAGCATCGGCACCTATGGCGTTGTGCTGGCCGGATGGTCTTCTAATAACAAATACTCGTTGCTGGGAGCATTGCGGGCCAGCGCCCAAATGGTGAGCTACGAATTGCCAATGGGGATTACGCTGGTGAGCGTGTTGCTGGTTGTCGGTACCATGAGCATCACCAAAATTATTGACTATCAAATTAACCACACCTGGTTGATTGTGTTGCAGCCACTGGCATTCATTATCTTCTTCATTGCCGGCTTGGCGGAATCGAATCGGTCGCCCTTTGACTTGCCAGAAACGGAGAACGAACTGGTATCTGGCTACATTACCGAATACGGTGGGATCCGCTTTGCACTATTTTTTATGGGCGAATACATCCATATGATTACCTTCAGTGCTATTGCCGCCGTCCTGTTTTTGGGGGGATGGCACGGGCCGTTTGCCGTACAGTTCCCCGTTTTAGGATTGGTTTACCTTTTTATAAAGATACTTCTACTGCTGTTTTTGATGATTTGGGTGCGCGCGAGCGTTCCACGTGTGCGTTATGACCAACTGATGCGGTTTTGCTGGAAGTTTCTGATGCCGTTGGCGCTATTAAATTTAGTGGTGACCGCCATCGTCGTGGCCTTATAGACGGGTTTTGGAGAGCGAGTCAATGATAACAAAAATTTTCGGTGGTACGGTTGAAATCCTCCGGGGGATGGGCGTAACGCTAAAGTACCTGTTCAGAAAACCGGTCACCAACCAATTTCCTGATGAACCGGTGCAAGTCTATCCTCGTTTTAGAGGCCGGCACGTACTAAAACGATATGACAATGGTCTTGAAAAATGCATTGGATGCGCGTTGTGCGCCGCCGCCTGCCCTACCGATTGCATTCGCGTGGAGGCGGCAGAAAACACAGACGAGAATCGTCGGTCGCCGGGCGAGCGATACGCCGAGGTGTACGAAATTAATATGTTGCGTTGCATCTTCTGCGGTTATTGCGCCGAAGCCTGTCCTACCGAAGCCATTGTGCTTGAACACGATTTCGCGCTGGCGGAGTATGACCGTTGGGATGCAATTTACACTCAGGATATGCTCTTGGAGCCGCATGAGCCAAAGCATATTGTTATTCGAGACGATGAAGTATTCGTTCCGCAAGACGCCTGGAGAATAAGCAAATGAGGTTGGGGATTACCCAACTACCGATTACTAATTATTAATACTGGGTACGCGCTATGGTAGAAACATATCTTTTCTTTATTTTCGGCGGACTGGCAGTGTTTGCCGCGTTGGCAATGGTGTTTAACAAGAATGCTGTACACAGCGCTTTATTCTTGCTGCTAAATTTAGCGATGATTGCAGGATTATATGTGTTGTTAAATGCTCAATTTATTGCTGTCGCCCAGATTATTGTTTACGCCGGGGCCATTGTGGTTTTGGTGTTGTTTGTGATTATGCTATTGGGGGCAGAACTGGGGGAAAAGATTCCACAATGGCTCACCGTCAGAAACTCCGTAATGGTTGTATTGGCGGTGGTGTTCCTAACCATCACGGGTACAGCTGTGTTCGAATGGCTGTACAGCACCCCGGCACTCAAAGGCCCGGTCACCGATAGTATGACTGCGCAGCAGGGCAACGTTGAGCTGGTTGGCGAGGCGTTGTTCACAAGTTACCTGCTTCCCTTTGAACTGGCATCGGTGTTGTTGCTGGTGGGGATTGTGGGCGTTGTTGTGTTGGGTAGTTGGCGTTTTGTGCAACATCGAGAGAGAGGCAAATAATGGTTCCTACGTCCTGGTATTTATTATTAGCGGCCATCCTGTTTTCCATTGGCGCGGGGGGCGTGCTTCTCCGCCGGAATATGTTGGTCATGCTGATGTGTGTTGAATTGATGATGAACGCGGTGAACCTGACCTTCGTGGCGTTCTCGCACGAATTAGGCTCATTAACGGGACAGGTGTTTGTATTCATGATTATGACGGTCGCCGCAGTGGAAGCGGCAGTTGGTTTGGCAATTTTGGTAGAACTGTACCGTCTCACAAGTTCAGTCAATATCGACGATTTTGATTCGTTAAAAGGCTAATTGGAGCAATTATGACCCATTTAATCTGGCTGGCAATTGCGTTCCCCTTGTTGGGAGTAGTAATAAACGGAATATTTGGCAGGAAACTGGGGCGTACCCTAAATGGCTGGATTGGCGCAGGTACGGTTGCGGTTGCCTTTGTTGTGGGGCTGCTAGCCTTTTTGCAGGTTCCGGGGCTGCCTGACCACGCACAACATATTGATTTGTGGCGTTGGATCACCATTGGTAATTTTGAGGTGCATGCCAGTTTGCTGGTTGATCCACTGTCAATGATTATGACATTGATCGTCACCGGAGTGGGGTTCCTCATCCACGTGTATGCCATTGGTTATATGGATCATGACCCCGATGTGTCGCGGTTTTTCACGTACCTCAATCTTTTTATCGCCAGTATGCTCATTTTGGTACTGTCAGACAACTACCTGGGATTATACGTGGGTTGGGAACTGGTGGGTGTGTGCAGTTACCTACTCATCGGCTTCTGGTTTCTCAAAGATTCGGCGGCTGACGCAGGGAAAAAGGCTTTTATCGTCAACCGCGTGGGTGATTTTGGCTTTGCGCTGGGGGTATTCTTAATTTGGACCACCTTTGGCACGCTGCAATACACCCAGGTATTTGAAGCGGCCGGCGCGGCGCCCACAGCGGTTGTCACCGCTATTACCGCGCTCTTGTTTATTGGCGCAATTGGTAAAAGTGCGCAGCTTCCGTTGCACGTTTGGCTCCCCGATGCAATGGAAGGCCCCACGCCGGTGTCGGCGCTCATTCATGCCGCGACGATGGTTACGGCCGGTGTCTATATGATTGCGCGGAGCAATGTGCTGTACGCATTGGCTCCCCAAACGTCAATGGTGGTCGCCTTTGTGGGTGGACTAACGGCCCTGTATGCCGCCACCATTGCGCTGGTGCAGTTTGATTTAAAGCGTATTTTGGCCTATTCGACTATCTCTCAGTTGGGATATATGGTGATGGCCGTTGGCGTAGGGGCGTATGCCAGTGGTATTTTCCACCTGGCGACGCACGCTTTTTTTAAGGCCCTCCTCTTTATGGCCGCCGGCTCGGTGATGCACGCGATGCACGGAGTCATTGATCTGCGTCGGCTGGGCGGGCTGAAGGCCAAAATGCCCACCACCTACTGGACGTTTGTCGTCGGTGGGTTGGCGCTGTCCGGTTTCCCCCTGACCGCCGGGTTTTTCTCGAAAGATGAAATACTGGCCAAAACATTTGAGGCGAATGTTCTTTTGTATGCCATTGGCGTTTTCACTGCCTTGTTGACGGCATTCTACACCTTCCGCGCAATATTTATGACATTCCACGGCGCTCCCAAAGATGCTGACCTGTATAAACACGCGCACGAAAACAAGCCGGTGATGACCGTCCCGCTGGTGATTTTGGCTGTACTGTCGTTAATTGGCGGCCTGATGGGGCTGCCGAGTGGCTTCGGCTTGCCAAACTGGCTGGATGGTTGGTTGGACCCCGTTTTTGAAACGATGCGTTCCTTTGTGCCCGTTGAAGCCCATCATCTGGCTCTGGGCACAGAAATAAGCCTGATGACCCTTTCTAGTGTGCTGGTTTTGTTGGGTATTGGCGCGGCGATGTGGGTGTATTTGCGCAATCCACAAGTTGCCGAAAATACAGCGCGCAACGTCCCCTGGGTGTACAATGTACTGGTGAGCAAATATAAGGTTGATGAGTTGTATGATTTCCTGTTTGTCAATTCAGGGAAGGCCTTTGGACGTTTCTTGTCTGGCATTGTGGATATGGGCTTTATTGATGGGGTAATGGTCGATGGCTCGGCCAGGGCTGTTGGCTGGATGGGGCGCATAGCGGCTCGCTGGCAAACTGGATACATTCGTAACTATGTGGCCTCCATTTTTGTAGGTAGTATCATCATCGCTGCGTATTTCTTCTTGCGGTAATGGCGGTTTTTGTTTGAAATATTGTATTAACGACACTTAATTTTTTGTAAGGTTGTAACCGTTATGAATCAACTAGGTTTTCCCTTGCTATCGGCGCTGTTGGTTGTTCCCCTGGTCGGAACGGTAATTCTGCTGTTTATTCCTGACGCAAAAGAAAAGGCCATAAAAACAACGGCATTGGTTACAACGCTGGTTGTACTGGTGATGTCCTTGCCGTTGTATTTTAGCTTTATTGCTGGCGAACCGGGATTCCAGTTTGAAGAAACGATCCCCTGGATTCCCAGTTTGGGAATTAACTACCATTTGGGCATTGACGGCATAAGCCTGTTTATTGTGCTTTTAACCACGTTGCTGTCAGTCATTGCTGTCCTCAGTTCGTGGACAGCCATCACCAAACAAATAAAAGCATATATGGTGATGATGTTGCTGATGGAAACAGCGATGATTGGCGTTTTCATTTCTCTTGATTTGTTCCTGTTTTACGTATTCTGGGAAGCAAGTTTGATCCCTATGGCGCTGTTGATTGGTCAATGGGGCGGCGACCGCCGGATTTACGCGGCAGTAAAATTTGTGATTTATACCTTTGTTGGCAGCACGCTGATGCTGGTTGCTACAATTATTGTTTACCTGCAAGCCGGCACCAGCGATTTGCCCACGCTGCTCAATTCATTGGATTTGCCGGTAACCATGCAAATCTGGCTTTTCTTTGCCTTTGCATTGGCTTTTGCCATAAAAGTGCCGCTGTTCCCGTTCCACACGTGGTTACCTGCCGCCCACGTGCAAGCACCCACTGCCGGGTCGGTGCTGCTGGCCGGCGTATTGCTAAAAATGGGAGCGTACGGCTACCTTCGATTTGCCAACCCGCTTTTCCCGCAGGGCATGGCTTTTTGGGCACCGCTTTTAGCCGTGCTAGCGATCATCGGCATTATTTACGCGGCGTTAGTAGCATTGGTGCAAGAAGACGTGAAAAGTCTGGTAGCTTATTCTTCTGTGGCACACATGGGGTATATTATACTGGGCATCTTTAGTGGTGGATTGCTGGGAACCAGTGGCGCAGTGCTACAAATGGTCAACCACGGGTTAAGCACCGGAGCGTTGTTTATGCTGGTTGGGGTGTTGTATGAGCGGCGTCACACGCGATTGATGAAGGATTACGGTGGCATTTTTGTCAAAGTGCCTGTTTTCGGTTCCTTCTTTTTGATTACAGTGTTCTCCAGTGTGGGGCTGCCCGGTCTCAACGGGTTTGTGGGCGAGTTCACTATTTTATTGGGGACATTTGGGCAAAATCGCATCTTTGCTGCGATTGCCACATTTGGCATTGTGCTGGCGGCCTGGTATTTGCTCACGGCAGTGCGCCGCGTAATGTTCGGCCCATTCAATCCCGATAATGAGAAATTGACCGATATGAATGCGCGAGAAGTGGTCGCCGCCACTGTATTGGCTGTTTTCTTCTTTGTGTTGGGGCTATTCCCCAATTTGGTATTCGATAAAGTCAACCCCACCGCCGAAAAAATGGTTGGTACTTCACCGGCGCCAACCATCTTGGTGGTACAAAAATAATGCGGAGATTGACCGGAGAGATTTGAATTTATGGTTCAATCTCCAATCTCTACTTCATCAAATGGAATTAAGCTATGACGACAATTGAGATCCCAGTACTGAACTTTGCGGCGCTGCTGCCCCTCATCATTGTAGTTGTCACCGGACTGCTGGTGGTCATATTAGATCTATTTATCAGTGACAAACGTTCGTTGGGGTGGGTTAGCCTGATTGGTGTGGTGGTGGCCGGCGTTGTGGGGAGTATGCAGCAAAACATACCCGGTTTTAACCCGGCATTTCAAGATGTTGCCATAACTGATGGCTACGCCCACTTTTTTAACCTGATTTTTCTCACTGCCGCCGCATTATCCATTTTGGTGGCGTTGGGATACTTGGGGCGCGTTGGTTTGCAAAAGGGTGAGTATTACGCCCTGTTACTTTTTGCTACCAGTGGGATGATGGCAATGGCTGCCGCCACCGATTTGATGGTGGTGTTTGTGGGGCTGGAAACAATGTCCATTGCCCTGTACGTTATGGCGGCGCTCAACAGACATCTGCGATCCTCCGGGGAGGCAGGGGTAAAATATTTTTTGATGGGATCTTTCGCATCGGCGTTTTTCCTGTACGGCGTCGCGTTGTTGTATGGCGCTACGGGCAGTACCAATTTGCAGGCCATCGGTAGCGTGCTGTCGGGGGGCGGTACGGCTCCAATGGCGATGTTGGGATTGGGGTTGATGCTAGTTGGGTTTTCCTTTAAAGTGGCTGCTGTGCCGTTCCAGTGGTGGACGCCCGATGTTTATCATGGGGCTCCCACATCTGTGACCACATTCATGTCTGTGGGCGCAAAAGCTGCGGGGTTCGCTGCCCTGATGCGAGTGCTGATGGTGTCGTTCAGCCCCGGCTTTGCCGTGGATTGGCAAATTGCGGTGGCAACATTGGCTGTGCTAACGATGACGCTAGGCAACATCGCGGCGTTGGCACAAAAAGATGTAAAACGTATGTTGGCTTATTCCAGTATCGCGCACGCGGGCTACATTTTGGTGGGCGTAGCGGCCGCCACAGCCGAAGGCGTGAGTGCAGCACTCTTCTATCTGCTTGTATACACGTTTATGAATATCGGTGCGTTTGCGGTGGTCGGCGTGTTAGAGCGCAAAAATGCCGTAGGCTCAGATCTGGGCGACTATGCTGGCTTGTCGGCGCGGAGTCCGTGGCTGGCCGTGGTGATGGCGGTGTTCCTCCTGTCGCTGACGGGATTTCCACCCCTGGCGGGTTTTTGGGGAAAATTTTACCTGTTCCGGGCTGCTGTAAACACCAACCTGACATGGTTGGCAGTTGTTGCAGTCATCAATAGTGGCATTGCCGCCTACTATTATTTGGGCGTTATTGTGCAAATGTATATGAAACCTGCAACAGGGAAACTTCCTGCTACTACAACGGAGTGGGCAACCCGCGCAGCGCTGATAATTGCTGGCGTAGCGACGGTAATTGTGGGCCTGTGGCCTGCGCCGGTTATCGACCTGGCAATAAAAAGTTTCTTCGGCTAACGTAGCAATTTCAATGTAAATTGCGGGGTGTGAGTATCGCTCACACCCCTTTTTGTTGTATGAGTCCCCAACAGTAAATACACCCAAACCCAAAGATCTACTTCAGTTTGGGGGCAAGTTTTTAATTTTACGTGTGCCGTTGTCATTGCGAGGCTCGGTTTCTTGCGTCGCAGCAATCCCCGGTGGCAAAAATGGCGCTTGCACCCGTACGGGCATCTTCGACTTCGTTGACGCTCGCAATGACACCAGCGCAAGTGTTATCCTGCCCCTAAATTGAAATGCACCCCAAACCAAAATGTTATTTGACTTAGAACGGGCGTTCGTGGTAGAATATATGTACTGGCATAGTATTTGTGGTCAAAATCTAGTTGTCACGTAGATTAAGGAGAACAATAATGGCATTATCTGAAAGGCAAAAGAACATTTTGGCATTCATCAAAATATTCACGGAGCGAAGTGGATATCCGCCAACCATTCGGGAAATTGGTCAAGCCGTAGATATCACGTCAACATCTGTTGTCAATTATAACCTCAATGTATTGCAGCGCGAAGGATTAATTTTCCGCGATAAAACTGTATCTCGCGGCATCAGGTTGGCAGAAAGGACGCCGCGACGCAATGTACACCTGGTTTCTGTGCCGTTGTTAGGGCACATTGCTGCCGGTCAACCCATCGACGTACCGGAAGGCGCATACACCGCCGACGACATGATCGAAATGCCCCACGATTTGGTTCCCGACGAAAACGTCTATGCGCTAAAAGTGAAGGGAACGTCGATGATCGACGCACTGATTAATGATGGCGATACAGTCATTATGAAACCGGCTGTTTCTGCCAATAACGGCGATATGGTTGCCGTATGGCTCACAGACCGCGACGAAACAACGCTCAAGCGGTTTTACAACGAAGGCGATCGCATCCGTTTGCAGCCAGAAAATATTACAATGGAACCCATCTACGTTGATCCAAGTATTGTCCAAATTCAGGGAAAGGTGGTTGCTGTGGTGCGCAGCATCAACTAAATGGCTATCTATCATCTTTTCAATGAGCATTAATGACCCTGCCGGTCTCAAAAAATTGGCGGGGTTTTTCTGCTTAATATTTTTCCGAAGCCTTTGAGCAGATAGTTGCATTCTCCACCCTCTCCGTCACCTTTTTGGAAACTGTGGCCATCCATTTAATCTATGACACTTGCCTTTTTTGTGTGCCGCCATTTTCTACGGGGTAACAGGATTACATGACGAAGAATAAATTATTCCCCTTTCTGTTAGCAATAATTGTCACCTTTTTGTCCACTTCTTGCTCGTTGTTCAACCCACGCCGCGACAGTCCTTTAACGGTAGAACAATTGAAAGAAAAGGGAACTTTGGTGGTGGGCACAGCGATAACCAACCCATTTGAGTTTTATGATCCTGTAACCGGCCAACTTGTTGGGTTTGACATAGACGTTGCAAATTACCTTGCATCCAAGTTGGAGGTGTCTGCGGAATTTGTAGAAATGCCCTTTGCGTCTCTGCTCCCGGCCCTGCAAACGCGCCAGGTAGATATGACCATCGCCGCAATGTACATTAAGCCGGAACGAGAGGAGGTGGTTGATTTTGCCACACCTTACGCAACAAGCGGCCTGGTGATGGTCGCCTTGCCGAACGTGGCTGGCAAAATCAATTCGGCAGAAGATTTAAGTGGATTGCGGGTAGGGGTTAAACTTGGCGCAACCGGTGACACATTAGCCGGCACATTAATTGATCAGGGCATTAACCTCAAACGCATCCCCTACACCAACACAGCGGATTCGCTGACTGCTATGGAAAATGGCCATGTTGATGTGGTGCTGAATGATTTCATTAACACGCTGGCCTATCTGCAAGACACCGATTCAAATGCCCAAATTATAAGAGACTCTTATGGAGATGTAGCGTTCCTTTCGAGCGTGGGACTGGGCATTGCCGTACACACCGGCGATGCTGAGCTGCTGGCAAAAATCAATCAAATTCTGGAGGAAATGCAAACCAACGGCGAACTTGATTCCCTCCGGAAAAAATGGTTGGGACCCATCCAATAGTGCTAGCTAAACTGCATTAATGTAGGGTTGTTGCAAAATCGTTTGATCATGTCATTCCGGGATTCGCTGTGTGGCGAATGTTCGGAACGACATAAAATCAGTGGCGTAATTGTATGAATTTAATTTGTTTTCTCTATTAGTTGATATTTGACTTCCCCTCAGTCTTCTCCTATACTTTTTACGTTTAATGGATGGGGCAAAGAGCCTGTCAAATGATAGGCTCTTTGTTTATTTGATTTTGGAGACAACGATGAAACTGGCAGTAATTGCCGATATCCATGCCAATTTGATCGCTCTGCAGGCTGTTGTGGCTGATATTGATGCGTGGAAACCCGATGCGGTTGTAGTGGCTGGTGATATCATCAATCGAGGGCCGCGACCGTTGGCCTGTTGGCAATTGGTGCAGCAAAGGCAACAGGCTGATGGATGGCTGGTGTTGGGAGGCAACCACGAAGAGTTTGTGGTAAAACTGGCTGAAGAAAATCACCCGGCTGATGACCATCAGTTTGAGTTTTATCAGCCTGTGTACTGGACGGCCCAAAAAATGCAAACCGAAATCCCGGCGCTGGCGGCGTTGCCAGATCAACAGTCGCTGGCCGCCCCCGATAGCAGTGAAGTTCGATTTGTGCATGCATCAATGCGTGGCAACCGCGACGGTATCTACCCGGAAACGCCAGACGACGTGTTACGCAAACAAATTGTGCCTCCCCCCCCCGTATTTTGTGTGGGACACACCCACCGCCCATTAATTCGGCAGATTGACAATACCCTGGTGGTGAATGTTGGTGCGGTGGGGCTACCTTTTGACGGCGATGCCTGCCCCTCGTATGCCCGCCTCACCTGGCAGAGCAACCAGTGGCAGGCCACAATTCCACGTATTGCATATGACCTTCAACTGGCCAGGCAAGATTTTTATGACAGCGGCTATGTTGAAGAAGGCGGCCCTCTCACCCGGATAATGCTGTACGAGCTAATGTACGCCCGTTCACTATTGTATGTGTGGACTGTGCGCTACCAGCGGCCTGTGCTAGAAGGACGTCTTTCTATGACCGATGCTGTGGATGAATATATGGCCACCGTTGCCTGAATTACCTCTTCCCCTTTTTCTGCAATCTAATTGTTCCTCAGTTCCCTGTTCGGTTCCCTGGGTCCCCGGCATCTTTTTTGCGCAGCAGGGCTGTTGCAAAGTCGCTTGACAAAAAATAAGAAGTTATTTTTTCCCCCCTTCCC
>CAYPUV010000045.1:0-20970 GCA_964413895.1 uncultured Anaerolineaceae bacterium | reverse complement strand
TTCACCAATAATTTCATAATTTTGATTTTGTCAAATCCTTGACTGCGTAAGGTGAAAGACTAATACGGATAAAATATAAAAATCAGTGTAATCTGTACAATCCGTGTGCTATCATCTGTTTAATGGCACATTCATACCGGGAATTACTGCCAGAGAACCCATTTATGAAACTAATTGTAAGCATTATTGACGTAGAAGACTCCAGGGCGTTGGCGAATAAACTATCTGACAAGGGGTATCAAGCAACGCTGATTAATGCAGCCGATCTATTTTTGCAAGGGGGAAAAGCAATTGTGCTCACCGGGGTGGATGAGAAAGACGTAGCAACAGTACTAAAGCTGATTAAAAAAACGTGCTGCACCCGTCCGCAATATAACAACCCGCTGCCGCCGATAATGGAACCTGGTGAAATATTTTTATCGTCCCCATCACAGGCCACCACTGGCGGCGCAACAGTCTTTATACTGGATGTAGCGCAAATACACCACTATTAGTAGATTGACCCCTACCACTGTTTTGGTTATAATGACAGCAACAGGCGGCCTCACCACTTCCCTGTTCGCCGAATTGCACCGAACGGGGAAGTGGTGATTTTTTTAAACACGTTATTGCACGTTGGCTTGCATTTGTTGCGCGGCTTCCGCTGGCGTAATCTCATCGGCCAGCATCTGTTTTAGGGGCAGGCGCATGGCATTGAGCCAGGAATCAACGTCGCTCCCCAGTGGAACCCCTCGCCCAGCCTGAAGTTGCTGTGCGCTAATCCGTAGTGTGGGCGAGGTGAGAATTTGAGACGATGCCAGCGCGTCGCGGCGCGTGGGGAGCAATCCGAACTTTTTGGCCCAATTCAATTGCCGCTCTGGCCGGGTAACAAATTCCAAAAAATTAGTCGCAGCCTCTGCCCGCCGCCCAGACGTATTTGCGCTGACGGCCCAATACCGGCCCAATACCAGCGACCCGGCAGCCCGTGCATTGTCTCCTACCGCTGGCAGGGACGCAACGCGCCAGGGGGCGGACGCATTTTGAGTTAGCTCAGCAATGGCCCATTCACCATCAATCATCATCGCTGCGCCTCCCGTGCTGAATAAATTTCGCGCCGTCACATAGTCCGGGAGTTCGCCTGTTCCTTGCCCCGCCCCAACCAGCGCGCGGTGTGCTTTTAATGCAGAAATCATCGCTCCGGTGTTCAGAGTGGGCGTACCGCGCGCATCTGTGATCCAGCCCCCGTACCCGGAAACCCACGGCAATATCCAGAGGGGATCAAACGCATTCAACACCAGACCATATCGGGAATCGGTTGTCAACTGCCGGGCCAGGTCAATCAAGTTGGCCAGGGTGGATGGTGGAGAATTAACCAAATTAGGATTATAATACAGCAATAAATGAAACCCGGCCGTATCTGGCAGCCCCCACACCTCGCCGGTCTTGCTGGCCCCACTGAGCGTTACGCCGGCAAAACCATCGAGAAAGCTGGGTGGGAAAAACGCTTTCATTGGTTGCAAGTTGCGGGCGGCTTGCAACGGCGACAACAGCGCCGCCGGCCCCAATAGCAAATCATAATCAACCTGTCCAGCAAGGATTGCGGCTGCCAGCGTTTGAACATCGTCGTAATGTTGAACTTCGATGGCGGTATGCGGGTACAGCGCCGTGAAGGCGGCAATGTCCGCTGCCAGTTGTTCAGATTGCAACGGAGGTAGCCCTTCCCACAAAATTAGCCGGGTAGTAAGGGGGGTGGGGGATGGCGTGGGCAACGGGGTGTCTGTGGGGCGAGGGGTATCGGTGGGGAGAGCAATGGGCGCTGGCATCACGGTACTGGTTGCCGGTTCCTCAAACGGGGGAGGCACGGGCGTGAGCGCAATCTGAGCGGATGGCCCGGCGCAAGCCGTAGCCAGCATCACTATTACAGGCACAATGGTCAACCAGGTTTTCATAATCAGCAGTGTAGCCGAAGGGAAAGGGCCTGTCAACCAGAGAAAGGTACTTTGGGCGGTGCGTGGTCAGTCATTGCCCATCGTTCGCCGTGATATTAAACAATGCTTACTCGCAAATTATTGTATTTAACCCTTGCAATTATTCTTCTCAGTCCGCTGGCATATTACCGCACCGGCATTGGCCAGCGAGCAGCGACGCTCAGCGCGGAACCGGTGGTGCAAGCCGACGGCAGTTTGCAAAACAGCCCTAAAGCGCTGGCTTTGCATCGGTTGGCCCTGCCGATGCGCGTTGAACGCCTGCTGCTTTATCCCCTCTTTCTACTTCTATTGCAATACAGTGGGCTGGCGGGTCGCCTGCGCAGGTGGATTGCGCAAAAAGTTGAGGGGTCGTGGAAAGATGGCGCGCGCTTCGCGGCGCTGCAGCGGGGCGCTGCGCGTCTGTCCAAGGGGAAAATATCGCTGGCAGGCATTTTAACAACCGCCCTCTTTCTCACGTTGATTTCCATAATCATTACCCTGGTGTATTTACCGTTTGCAGTGTATTCCGGGCTGGTGTTGCGATTGCAATTTGGCCTTTCCACCCAAACGCTCAGTGCGTGGACACGTGATTTTGCAGTGAGTTGGGGCCTCAACTGGCTGACCACCTTGATTCTGTACGGGAGTTTTTACGGCCTGCTCAATCTTGCACCGCGCAGATGGCCCATTTGGGCCGGGATAGGATTTACGCTATTTACATTTGGCTACATTTTACTTGAACCACTGGTCATCACTCCCCTTTTTTACCAGATTACGCCTGTTACCGACCCCGTTTTGCGGCGCCGCATTAATGTGCTGGCTCAACGGGCCGGCATTGTCATCGACGATATTTCAATTATCAACGCCAGCAGCAAAACTACTACCATCAATGCTTATTTCACAGGCTTTGGCAATGCCAGCAAAATTGTGCTGTGGGACACCTTGCTGCAAAAACACCCGCCTGATGAGGTCGATGTGGTGATTGCCCACGAGATGGGGCACTGGGTACATCGGCACATGCTGCTATACGCGCTCGGAGGAAGCGCCGGGGTGTGGCTGGGATTCTTCGTCCTGCGCTGGTGGTTCAACCGCGTGTGGCGCAAGCTGGGGTGGCGCAACCCCGGCGATGTGGCCAGTTTTCCATATCTATTGGGGATTGTGGCGCTGGTAACGGCGCTGACGCTCCCGCTGGTGAACGGCGTTTCTCGCTTTGCCGAAGCTCAAGCAGATGACTTCGCCCTGAGCGTGAGCCAGAAGCCGGAAGCGGCGGTGACGATGTTTGAGCGTTTTGCGCGCGAGAATCTTGCAATGATCACAGTTTCGCCGTGGGAAAAAATAGTTTTCTACACCCATCCCCCCTTGAGCGAACGCATCGCCGCTGCGCAAAAATATCTAGCAAAATCAACGGGTAGCCATACAACAAAAAATTAGTTTAGCTCTAACAGAAAATTAACAAATCTATGTTAAAATAAATAGGCCTGGTGAGCACAAAAGCTTGAGTCGTTTTTTGAATTTGTCCAGCGTGTCCGTGCCTTCTTTGTATCCGTGGTGTTGTTAATTTCCGCAAACTACTACGTCACATCCCAAAACCATTACGGGAGCAACCTTTTGATTACAGAAAAGCAATTACAAACACTTAAATTACACGCTAATCCATGGACGCATCGTGCTGTAATAAAACTGGTTCATCTTGATTTTCAATTTCCGCAAAAAACGCACATCACCCTGGAAAACCGGCATCGTATTCCCAAAGATCGAGCGGTGATTTTTGCCATGAATCACCCCGACCGCTACAATTACATTCCTTTTATGTATCAGCTTGTTCGCCTGAACTACCCGGCTGTTGCCCCGTGGGTAAAAGGAAAATATTATGAAAATTTTCTAATGGCGAAATTTCTTGATTGGACCAACAATATCCCCATTCCCTCGCGCGGATACATCATCACCAAAGATTTTCAGCTCACCATGCACCGCCGCCCAAACAAAACCGAGTATCGCCAGCTTAGAAATCTAGTGGATGGAAGAATCACGTTAGATAACTTGCTGGCTCAGGCTAATGAGGCAATCAAGCAATTTGTCACCACACCACACGCCGATTTTGACCCGCAAGCGCAGCCGTATGACAAATATATTGAAACCAAATACAACCATTTTATGCGTATTGTTACGCGCCATAGCATCGATGCACTGTTGAACAAAACAATTAATTTGCTGATCTTCCCCCAGGGAACCCGGTCGCTGCGGCTGTTGCCGGGACATCCGGGCATTGCCCAAATTGCCCTCAAAACTGGCGCTCCCGTAATTCCTATTGGCTGTAACGGGTCCGACAAACTTTATCCCTCTAGCTCACCGTTCTCATCCGGCGGTCACATTGTCTACCGCATTGGCGAACCGCTCACGGTGGATGGGGCGCTGGCTCCATTTGCCATTTCTGAGCCATTTGAGCCGTTCACCAAAAAAGCCGAGTTAAAATTTGGCAGCCGTTTCCAGGCCGCTACCGATTTCATCATGGAGCACATTAACGAATTACTCAACCCAGAATACCAGTTCGCACCCAATGCCACACCCGTGGCCGACGATAGTGCAAAACGATTTGTGTAACCAGGCCTTTCGTCATTCGAATGTAACTCGTAACTCGTCATTCAAAGGAGGCATTTATGACTCAAAAAACAGAATCCTTCCCCTTTAAGGCTGAAATCCAACAACTGCTCAACATCTTAGTCCACTCCCTGTACACTGATAAGGAAATCTTTTTGCGTGAGTTAATTTCTAACGCCTCAGACGCCCTCAATCGTCTTCAGTTTGAAATGCTCACCAATCAAGATGTGCTCGATCCGGACGCAGAACTGGGCATCTGGTTGAGCGCAGACGACAACGCCAAAACCATCACCATCCGCGACACAGGCATTGGCATGACCCGCGATGAATTGATTGCCAATTTAGGCACCATTGCCAAATCGGGCGCCGCCGAGTTTCTGGCCCGGCTGAAAGAAAACAAAGATCAAACCGGTAACATTATCGGCCAATTCGGCGTTGGGTTTTACTCTGTTTTTATGGTGGCCAAAGAAGTGGAAGTCATCTCGCGCTCCTATCGCAAAGATGCCGCAGCCGTGCGTTGGACAGCAGATGGCTCTGAAACGTACACTATCGCCACCGCCGATAAAACAGACCGGGGCACAACCATCGTTATCAAACTGACTGAAGACGCTCACGAATTCGCCAATACCTATCGACTGGAAAACATTGTTAAAAAACATTCTGACTTTGTAACCTACCCCATCTACGTGGGCGAAGGGGACAACAAGCACGCTGCTAATCAGCAAACCGCCCTGTGGCGACAATCGCCCTCCGCTGTGGACGAGGAAAAATACAACGAATTTTACAAGCAACTTACGCTTGATTTCACCGACCCATTGACCCACATTCATTTGTCCGTTGACGCGCCGGTGCAGGTTAAAGCGCTACTTTACATTCCCAGTACCCGCGAGGGGAACATCTTTAGTCTGCGCAAAGAACCAGGGCTAAAATTGTACAGTCGCAACGTGCTGATTGAAGAATACACCACCGACCTGCTGCCCAACCATTTTCGATTTGTGCATGGCGTGGTTGATTCAGAAGATATTTCGCTCAGTGTATCGCGTGAGGCAGTGCAAAACACGCGCGTCATTGGCAAACTCAAGCGGCTGCTCACCAACCGCGTTATCCGTGCTCTGGAAAATTTAGGCGAAGAATCACCGGAGAAATATCAAAAATTCTGGCAGGAATTCAACCCTTACATTAAAGAAGGCATTGCCACCGACCCCGGCGCAGTCGAGTCGCTGGCAAAGTTGCTCCGCTTCCACAGTTCCATCAGCAAGCCCGATGAGCTGGTGTCGCTGCAAAGCTACGTAGAATCAATGCCAGAAGGGCAAGACGTAATTTACTATCTCATTGCCGATAGCGTTGCCACGGCCAGCAACAGCCCGCACATGGATACCTTCAAAAAGCGAAACATCCCGGTACTGTATATGGTCGACACAATGGATAGTTTCATGCTCACCACGTTCCGCGAGTTTGAGGGACACAAGCTACAAAACGTAGATTCGGCCGAACTTGACGCCAGCGAGGAAGACGCAGCTGCCGAAGAAGACGCCAAAATCAAACTCCCCGATGACCGTTTTTCCGAGGTGATAGCGCGATTTAAATCTGTGCTGGGGGATAGGGTGGAAGACGTGCGCGAAGCGAAACGGTTGAGCCACAGCCCGGCCCGGTTGGTTGCGCCAGAAGGGGCACAGGGGCAAGAGATGGACCGTATTCGGCGGATGCTGGAACAAGATTACGATGTTCCCAAGCGCATTCTAGAAATCAATCGCGGACACATCATTATCCAAAACATTGCAGCTTTACTGAAACGCGATTTTGGCCTGGCAGACACATTGATTGAGCAACTGTTTGATAACGCGCTGCTCAGCGAGGGGTTGCACCCTAACCCGGCAGAGATGCTACCGCGCATCCAAAAGCTAATGGAATTGGCTGGCAAAGGGGATCAATCGTAGTAACTATTCACGCCTCCCCCGCGTGCGGGGGAGTACCCAAAAATTTCAAAATTAGTGCGTATCCGTCTCTCCGCACAAGCTGCGTTCTATTTTTGAATTCACGTTACCAGTTCAGGTGGAAGAAAATCAGCCCGGTTATGGTACGCCAGCCGGGTTTCTTTTTCTTCAAAATCAATGCGCGTAATGGCAACGTTATTAATGGCAAACCAAATTCCTGGTTGCTGCGGCAGTCCCAACAGTGCGCGCAGAAAAACATTGTAAAACATACCGTGGCTCACAATGGCCACCCGATCATCTGTGTCGCCGTGGCGCGCCTGCAAATCGGCCAGCAAAGTTGTGGCGCGCACAAAACATTCTTCCATCGTTTCCAGCGGCCGACCCCACCAGCCATCGCCGTTGAGACCGGCAGGTAGTTCAAACTGTGGGTAACGCTGCTCAAAAAATGCACGCGAGTGTCCCGGCAATCCCACCCGCTCGCCAGTTTCCGGGTTTTTCAACCAAACCCCGCCCACCTCGTGCAAGTCGTCACGGGCCACCGGGGTGAGGCCCAGTGCGCTGGCAATGGCGTCGGCAGTATCCATCGCCCGCACCATCAGGCTAGAGTAAACGTGGGTCAAGCCAAAGCCATCAATATTCTGCACCCAGGCGTCGCGCGTGGTCGGGGTTGCGCCTCGACCGGCAGCCACAAACTGCGCCACAATTTCTATCTGTTTTTTGCCCAGCGCGGTGAGTTCCGGGTCTTCGTGCCGTCCATCAGCATAATAACCAACTTGTTCGTACAACAAATTATTGGTTGACTGGGCGTGGCGAATAAAATAAAGTTGCATTCGTCGTTTCATCTCCTGTGCGTCAGAGTCGCGCCTCTATTTTAATCAACCCTGGCGAAACCGCAATCACCACCCTGAAACGCAGTCCGCATTATCCCCCACCAGGGCTGTTGCACCTGTGCCCTTTGGGAAAGTCGCTTGACAGAAAAAATAGAAACTGTTTCTTTGGCCCCATCCCCCCTGTATCCCCCACCATTTTCTTTGCCCCACACCATGATAGATGTTATAATCTTCCATATCGTCTGCAAGTTTCAAGGAGCGTACCCCATGACGAAATTAAGTCTGGCAGAAGTGGAAAACATCGCCCATTTGGCGCGACTAAATTTGACTGACGCCGAAAAAACAATGTTCCAGGAACAACTTTCGGCTATTTTAGACTATGCCATGGCAATTCAACAACTCAACACCGATGCGATTCCGCCCACCACTAGCGCCATTCCATTAGACAACGTGATGCGTGCCGACGAAACCCGCCCCAGCCTCTCCAAAGCAGAAGCACTGGCCAACGCCCCCGACACCGCAGACAACAGCTTTCGGGTAAAACCAATATTATAATAGGTCGCTGCCAATGACTACCAAACTGTACCGGCTAACAATCCAGCAAGCCCTGACCAAGTTGCGGGCCAGGGAAATCTCTGCGGTTGAGCTGACGCAAAGCGTTCTTGACCGAGTTATCGCCGTTGATCATCGGGTTAAAGCTTACATCACCCTGCAACCGGAAAAGGCGCTGGAATTGGCGCACAACGCCGATGAACGCCGCGCACGCGGCGAAGATGCACCACTGTTGGGTATTCCCATCGCCATAAAAGACAGCATTCTCATAAAAAATATGCCGGCCACATGTGGCTCAAAAATTCTAGAAACCTTCATCCCCCCTTTTGACGCGACCATCGTTGAAAAGTTACGCGCCGCCGGGGCAGTTTTTCTGGGCAAAACCAATACCGACGAATTCACAATGGGATCATCAACCGAATACTCCGCCTTCTTCCCCACGCACAACCCCTGGGACAGTACCCGTGTTCCGGGCGGCAGCAGTGGGGGGAGCGCTGCCGCCATCGCCGCACACGAAACGCTGGGTGCGTTTGGCACAGACACCGGCGGCAGCATTCGCCAACCCGCTTCTTTTTGCGGCGTGGTTGGGTTAAAACCCACCTACGGGCGTGCCAGCCGTTACGGCCTCATCGCGCACGGCTCATCGCTAGACCAGCCCGGCCCGCTGGCCAAATCCGTCGCCGATGCCGCCATTTTGCTCAACGTCATTGCCGGGTCCGACCCCAAAGACTCCACCAGCCTTAACGCCCCTGTTCCCGATTATCTGAACGCATTAAAACAAAACCGGGGGTTTCAGAACTTGAAAATCGGTGTGCCTCAGGAATATTTCATCAAGGGGATGAATCCCGCTGTTGAAACCGCCATCCGCCAGGCGCTGCAATTGGCCGCGGACAACGGCGCAGAACTGGTAGACATTTCACTGCCGCACACCCAATACGGCATTCCGGTATACTACCTCATTTCCACCGCCGAAGCATCTTCCAACCTGTCTCGCTACGACGGCGTGCGCTACGGCCTGCGCGTTCCTGCCGCCGAAATGTGGGATACGTATTTTGAAACCCGTTCTGCCGGATTCGGCCCGGAAGTGAAACGTCGCATTATGCTGGGCACGTATGCGCTTTCCGCCGGATATTACGACGCCTATTATCTTAAGGCGCAAAAAGTGCGCACGCTCATTCAGCAAGATTTTGAGCAAGCCTTCAAAAATGTAGATGTAATTTTCGCCCCCGCTACGCCTGATACCGCGTTTAAGTTGGGGCAAAAAATGGATGACCCGTTGCAAATGTATCTCTCTGATGTGTTCACGGTGATGGCGAATCTGGCAGGCATTCCTGGCATTACCGTCCCTGCCGGATTCAGCAACGGCTTGCCCATCGGCCTGCAAATATTAGGCCCGGCGCTGGGCGAAAGCGCCATTCTCAACGCGGCCTATGCCTTTGAACAAGCCACCGATTGGCACAAAAAACAAGCCGAGTTGTAATAGCAAAACAAAAAGGAGCGCCCAATGGCAGACGATATTTTCATCAGCTATTCGCGCCGAGACCTGGCGTTTGTGACACAATTACACCAAACGTTGGCCGCCAATGGCCTGTCTGCGTGGTTCGACCAAACCGATATTCATGCTGGCGACCAGTGGCGCGAATCAATTGTCAACGGCATTATTGGATGCAAACTCTTTTTGCTGGTCCTTTCGCCCGATTCCGTGGCTTCAAAAAATGTGCGCAAGGAAATTAATCTGGCAGATTGGCATGATAAGCCAATTGTGCCGGTAATGTGGCGACAAACTGATATTCCACCTGCCATTCAATTCCCACTGGCCGGCGTGCAGTATTTGGATTTTCAAGCATCGGCCTCACAAGAGAACTTCAACAGCCTGCTTGCCGTAATCTCAAAAGTGCTGCAAGGGGCTTCGTTAGCCGAAGCAACCGCCGGGACTCAGAGCGTCCGCACAATGGACACCCCGGCGCAGTCTGTCCCAGCCACCGCCTCGTTCTCCGGGCGACGCAGCCGCTTAAGCCGAAACCGGCTCGCCCAAAAGCCAGTCGTCAGCGCACAAATGACCGGGGGACTGGTTCTTGCCAGAGTTGTAACACCTCTGACGCTGGATGTCGAAGCGCAAGACCTGGTGAACGCAGAACTACAGTGGCTTTTTTCCGCCGCTGATCATCTTCTGCGGGTTCGGCGGGAAGACGTTGACCGCACCGCCACGGTGCCGGTAGCTATTCCCCCCGGTGCAGAGCGAGTACCGGCAGCCAACAATGCCATTCTCCCCACCGTCGATGATTTTTCGCTACAACTGGCCGAAAGTCAGGTAGAAAGCATTATCAAACAGATTAACATTTATATTAAGAATTTAACCTTTGAGCTGGACAAAGAAGCGCAATTGGGCGGGGCCGCCGCCGCGAATATCGCCTTAATGAACTCCATTAAAGCCCAGCGCACAGCGATTGTGGAACGCACCCAGGAATTGGCAAAACTAATGCAGCAACTTTATGGGGTGACGGTGTACAGCCCGGATGAACTGGCCGAGTTTTTACAGTAATGGCGTACTACTCAGTCAATCATTGAATGATGGCTTTTGTAGGGGCGAACCTGCGTGTTCGCCCCAGTTTAGGCAGCCACACAGGTCTGCCCCTACCCATCAAAACACGCTTAGCACAGATTGATGGATGACCTTTACGAGGTTACGTACACACGGGGAACGCGCGCAGCAAGGCTGGTGACAATTTCATAATTAATGGTTTCTGCCCAACTGGCCACTTCATCCACCGTAATCATTTCATCTCCCTGCTTTCCAAAAACCACCACCTCATCACCTTCTTGAATGCCCTTGATCCCACTGACATCCAAAGAGGTTTGGTCCATTGAAACGCGGCCTGCAATGGGCGCACGCTTGCCGTGTACCAACATCGCGCCGCGATTTGAGCACAACCGGGGATACCCGTCGCCGTATCCAACGGGAGCCAGCGCAATTGGTGTGGGAACGGGAGCAATATACGTGCGCCCATACCCCACCGCAGCACCAGCGGGCAAGGTACGCAGCCGGGCCACGCGAGTCTTCAGCGTCATTGCCGGACGCAGGCTCACAGGCCAGTTAATTTCGTGAGAAGGAGGCAGTCCATACATTGCAATTCCCAATCGCACCAGATTGTAATGCAGTCCCGGCAATACCATGCCGGCAGCGCTATTGGCCAGATGTTTCAGCGGCACACTCACGCCGGCAGCTTCAATCGCCGTAACCACGTCTTTAAACACATGGTGTTGATGATGGCTGAACGCAGCGTCGGCTTCATCTGCCGTGGCCAGATGAGAGAAGATCCCTTCCACGTGCAAAGCAGGCATCGCTTGCAAAGCGCGGGCAAACGAAACGGCTTCTTCAGGTAACAGGCCAAAGCGCCCCATTCCGGTATCTATTTTCAAATGGATGGGAAACGGTTGTGCCAGACGGGTGGCTTGCTTTGCCAGCGCCCGTGCAGTTTCAATGGCGGTGACGGCAGGGGTCAGCTTGTTCGTCACCACCAGATTAGCGTGCTCCGGCATACAATACCCCAAGATCAAAATGCGCCCCCCAATTCCGGCCTGCCGCAAAGCCACGCCTTCTAGCACCCGGTTCACTGCCAGCCAGTCTGCGCCGGCGGCCAGTGCTGCTTTCGCTACCGGCACAGCGCCATGCCCATAAGCATTCGCTTTAACCACAGCCATCACCCCTGCACCTTTTTTAAGTGCATCTTTAATAATTTTTACATTGTCTCGAATAGCCGTCAAATCAATTTCGGCCCAGGTTAGCAATCGCTCTGGAAGCAAACTGTCCATAGTTCCTCTGGTTATCAATAAAATCATACGACTGCGCTTGCTTCAATAATACCACTCACCAACGTTTATTCACAAGCCATCAAGCAAATTTTTGACAACTTAAGTTACTTGTAATATCATCGTCACAATTGTTCACATTGCTACAATCACAATTGAATACAAGGAAACCAAAATCATAACGGCAAAATTGATTATTATTTCCTCAGTGCAGAGATTTAATTTTATATGTCAGCATATCTGTTAAATATGTAACATTACAGAATATGCGTTTATCCACAATTTCCGATATTTTCCCTACCCGTGATTATTCTCACCATATTTCAGGTTTCGTTACAATTGCCAATGCCCATCGTCGGAGGAGGTGATGCCGAACAGCAAATTGAGAGCATGCCAGTTGTTTGCAGGCGAGTTGCTAAAACCGTGATAGTCAGGTTAATTTTTTTCTGAATATGGAGAGAGGAACTATGAAAAAATTACATCTTTTAACCCTCGTTGTCCTGCTATTAATCGCTGCCGTCTTTATCAGCGCTTGTGCCTCTACCCCGCCAACCATAAAAATTGGCATTAACGCTCCCTTAACCGGCGACATCCCCAAGGTGGGCGAAGGGACCAAATTCGCTGCTCAAATGTGGCTGGAGGACATTAACAAGGCTGGTGGCCTTGAAGTAGGCGGCAAAAAATACAAGGTTGAATTGGTCATCGAAGACAATGAGTCAAAAGCCGAATCAGCCACAAAAGCGAACACCAAAATGATCACCCAGGATAATGTGTTAGCGATTGTTGGGCCACAATCCTCCAAACAAGCGGTCCCCGCCGGCGAAGTAGCTAACAACTACAAAACCCCGATGATCAGCCCCTGGTCAACCAACCCGAACACCACCTTGAACCGCCCGTGGGTGTTCCGCGCAGCATTCCTGGATCCGTTCCAGGGACCCGTTGACGCCAACTTTATTACCGATGAATTTGGATTTACCAAAGCTGCTGTACTCTACGACGTTGCCAGTGACTACCCCAAGGGATTGGCCGATGTATTCAAACAAGCATGGGAAAAACTGCACGGCCCCGGCTCGGTGGTTGCGTTTGAAAGCTTCACCACTAAAGACACTGACTTCAGTGCCCAGTTGACCAAAATTGTCAATTCTGGCGCAGAGGTACTTTTTGTACCGCAATACTACAACGAAGTGGCCTTGATTGTGCAACAAGCGCACGAACTGGGATGGACCGGCCCCATCGTCGGCAGCGACAGCTGGGGATCTGCAGAAACCGTAAAACTGTGTGGGTCTGACTGCTACGGTGACTTCTTCAGCACACACTACGCTGCAGCGGGAGCTACCGGCGCCACAAAAGAATTCATCGACCGCTACAACAAAGAATATGGCTACGTTCCTGATGATGTTGGCGCGCTAACCTGGGATAGCCTGCACCTGGTACAACAGGCCATTCAGTCGTGCGGGAAAATCACCGGTGATATTAGCAAAGACCGCCAATGTGTCCGCGATGCTCTGTCGCAAATTAAAGATTTCGACGGGATCACAGGCAAGATGACCTTCACCGAAGGCGGCGACCCAATCAAGTGTGCCGTGATTGTAAAAATTAGCGACGCTGGCGAATACGAATTCTACAAGTCGGTTTGCCCGTAACCACCTTCTTGCACCAGCATACTGTCAGGAGCATAGCACATTGCCACCCACGGCGATGTTAACAGTATGCTGGTAGCAAACCATCAAAATGCAGTTTCTAAAAGAGGGCGACAGTAACTTTTAGGGTTGCTCGCCCTCTAATCCAAACCAGGAGTAAAAAGGATGGACTTTTTCTTCCAGAATTTGGTCAATGCCCTCCAGTGGGGTAGCTTTTATGCGTTAATTGCGTTGGGCTACTCTATGGTCTACGGGGTTTTGATGCTTTTTAATTTCGCCCACGGCGATATTTTTATGGTGGGATCTTATATTGGCTTTTTCATTGCCAGCGGTCTCATTGCCTTTGCCGCGACAGGCGTTGTTCCTTTACCCAACTGGCTCATTCTAGTACTGACCATCCTCATTGCAATGTTTCTCACTTCCTTTGTTGGAATGCTGGTTGAGCGCATAGGCTATCGTCCTCTGCGCGACGCACCGCGCGCGTCGGCGGCCATCACCGGTCTGATGATTGGTATTATTCTAGAAACCGGCAACCTGGCATTGCTTGGCGCTCAGCGGCTGAACTTTCCTTCTCTAATTGAAACCGTCTCATATGACGTTGGCGGCGTTCACGTTACCAACAAAAAAATTGTCATTGTTATTGTAGCCCTGGTGCTAATGTATGTGCTTAACTTGTTCATCACCAAAACCAAATGGGGTATGGCGATGCGGGCAATGGCCTATGACTTTGCCGTTATTCCCCTGATGGGTGTGCCCATCAATACCATTGCCGCCCTCACTTTTGGGTTGGGGTCAGCGCTGGCCGCAGCAGCAGGAATATTGTACGGCGTAGCGTACCCCATCCTCGACCCATACATGGGCATTCTCATTGGCTGGAAGGCATTTGTGGCCGCAATTTTAGGAGGCCGGGGATCTATTTTGGGGGCAGCGCTGGCTGGTTTTTTGCTTGGCTTCATTGAAATTTTCAGTGCTACACTCTTTCCCTCAACGTTTCGAGACCTCATTGCCTACTCTATCATCCTCATCATTCTCGCCTTCAGGCCGCATGGCTTCTTTGGAGAAGCACATAGCGCACGCTTGCGGCTATAGTTTGCAGCAACAATAAAATCTATTCAAAAAATGAAGGATAAATTATGGCGGTAAAAAGCAAAGCTCTGTTAACGAGTAGTAAACGTAGAAGCCAAATAGTAGCCAGCAGAGTATGGGAGCCATACCGGCAAGTACCGATGTTGGGTTGGCTACTGGGCGCATTGCTCGCCGTAGGGCTTGAACAATTTGTGGGCAGACCACTCGCTATGCTGCTGGGGCTGGGCAACATACCGGTTCTCTTTGGTTTTGTGATTATGCTCAAACAGCCGTTACTTATTCCCAGCGCCATTGTTTACGTTTTTTTAATATACGCTCTTCCCGTCGGGCTTGTCGCCCGGCTTACGGCCACCATAGCAAATAATCTGGCGAACCGCTTGCTAAACTACCCCTTGTGGCTTTCGGCAATACTGCACCTGGTGCTTTTGTATGCCAGCCTGCAAGTGTGGGCCAGCGTTAACGATTACCGGAACCTTATTCTCCGCCTCACCTTGATTGCCGTGCTGATTACATTGAGCCTGAATGTGATTAACGGGTACATGGGTGAATTTTCATGTTCGCACCCAGGATTTATGGCGCTGGGAGCGTATGCAGCCTCGGCCATTACAGTTTCTGTGTTTGTGAATGACAACTTATTTGGCCCGGCACTTGCGGCAAATGCATGGTGGGGGCTATTTGTATTCCCCTTAACACTAATCTTTGGCGGCATTGTGGCAGCGATCGCGTCGCTGGCCGTGGCCATTCCCTCGTTCCGCACACGCGGCGATTACCTGGCAATTATCTCCCTGGCTTTCACATTCATCGTAAAAAGTTTCATCGAGAACCTGGAATTTGTTGGCGGGCCGCGCGGTCTCAGTAGCCAGCCAGACTGGGCCAACCTGCCCACCGTTTTCATCTGGACTGCCATCGGCGTATGGATGATCAATAACTTTGTGCGGTCCACAATGGGTAAAGCGCTCAATGCCGTGCGCGACAACGAAATTGCCGCAGATGCAATGACGGTGAACACCAGACGCACAAAGATGGTCGCCTTTATGTTTTCTGCATTCTGGGCCGGCGTTGGCGGCGGATTGTTTGCCCACGTGTTGCGATACGTCAACCCGGGGACATTCGGCATTCAAAAATTAGCAGAAGTACTGGCAATGGTTTACTTTGGCGGCCTCAACTCCGTTTACGGCTCGATTGTAGGTGCAGTTGGATTTAACCTCCTCAGCGAAGCTCTGCGTCCGTTGGAAATATTCAAATGGATTATCATCCCTGTATTGCTCATCTTGATTATGATTTTCCGCCCCACCGGCCTCATCGCATTCAAAGAATTTGACATCAAGAGAATTATTGAGCCAAAACAACGCCCGGGAAAAGAGGTGTAAAATGGCATTGCTACAAGTTCAAAATATGACCCATTTTTTCGGCGGGTTGCGTGCCGTAAGCAAATACAATCTCACCATTGAACCGGGGCAAATCAGAGGATTAATTGGCCCCAACGGCGCCGGGAAAAGTACAATCTTTAACCTGATCACCGGCGTTCACATCCCCACCGAAGGAACAATCACCCTGCTGGGCCAAAACATCATTGGCCGACCGCCGCATGAAATTGCGGCGATGGGAATTGGCCGCACGTTCCAAAATTTACGCTTGTGGCGACATATGTCCGTCATAGAACACGTGAATATGGCCAATTACGCTCAACTTTCTTACGGACTGATGGGCGCATTCTTTGGCACCAAAAAACGTTACCAACAAGAAGCAGAAATCCTGGAAAAAAGCCACACCCTATTGCGGCTGGTAGGCGTAGAGCAGTTTGCAGACCAATCCGTGGGCAACCTGCCTTATGGTGTATTGCGCCGGGTAGAAATGGCCCGCGCGCTGGCGGTAAGCCCTAAAATTCTTTTTTTGGACGAACCTACTGCTGGAATGAACACGGAAGAACTGGTGGAAATGATGGAGATTATTCGCCACGTCCACCAAAAACTTGGATTGGCAATCTTCCTCATTGAACATCGCATGAAATTCGTGATGGAACTCTGTGACGTAATTCAAACCCTCGTCTTCGGCGAAGTTATTGCAGAGGGGACAGCACAAGAAATTCAAGGCAATCCAAAAGTTATTGAAGCTTATTTAGGGAAGGACCTGGACACCTGATGTTACTTTCAGTTAAAAACCTAAGAGTTTCATACGGTAGAATCACTGCCCTGCACGGCATAGATTTCAACATTGACAAAGGCGAAATTGTAACCATCATCGGCGCCAACGGAGCCGGCAAAAGCACCACGCTGCGTGCTATTTCGCAACTGGTTCCAATTGACCCAGACTCGGAAATGACCTATAATGGTGAAAATTTGCTCAGCTACCCTGCCGACCAGGTAGTGAGCAAACTTGGCATCTCGCACGTGCCCGAAGGCAGACGCATTTTTGGCAACTTAACCGTTGTGGAAAACCTCACCCTGGCCGCCTTCGCTAGAAAAGACCGTGATGCTGTTGCGCAAGATGTAAAACGTGTGTTTTCCATTTTCCCGCGTCTGGAAGAACGCAAGACACAAAAAGCTGAAACACTGAGTGGTGGCGAGCAACAAATGTTGGCTGTTGGGCGCGCATTTGTCAGTGCCAGGGACCTGATGCTGCTCGACGAACCTTCGATGGGACTGGCCCCGCTGCTAATGATGGACATGTTCGACGCGCTGAAAAAAATCAACGAAGAAGGCACAACAATTTTATTGGTTGAACAAAACGCTCGCCTGGCCCTGAAGTTTGCCCAACGCGGCTACGTATTAGAAAGTGGGCAAATTGTGTTGGAAGGCCCATCTGAAAAACTATTGGCCGACCCAAACGTGAAAAAAGCGTACCTGGGCGCTTAACTTAACGGTTTATAAAGGAGTGATCAACGATGATCATTGGCGTACCAAAAGAAATTAAAGATAACGAATATCGCGTTTCGATGACCCCCGCCGGCGCTCACCAACTGGTGGAAGCCGGCCACACCGTCCTGGTGGGAACCGGTGCCGGCGAAGGCAGCCACTTCACCAACGCAGACTACCAACGTGCCGGCGCTCAAATTGTCTCTGCTGATGACGCCTGGCTCAAAGCGAATATGGTCGTCAAAGTCAAAGAACCCCTCCCCAGCGAGTACCACTTCCTCCGTCCTGACCTCCTCCTCTTTACCTACCTCCACCTCGCCGCCAACGAAACACTCACCAAAACGATGCTCGATAGCGGCGTCACTGGCATCGCCTACGAAACCGTCGAACTTCCCGACGGGAGTCTCCCCCTCCTCATCCCTATGAGCGAGGTCGCCGGACGGATGGCCATTCAAATCGGCGCCCAGTACCTCGAACGCTTCGAGGGCGGTCGTGGCAAACTTCTCGGAGGCATTCCCGGCGTTAAACCCGCCAACGTTGTCATCGTTGGCGGTGGCGTTGTTGGCACCAATGCCGCCCAAATCGCCCTCGGTATGGGTGCTGCCGTCACTTTAATGGACATCAACCTCAATCGCCTCCGCTCCCTCAGCCAAACCCTGCACGGCAACTTCGTCACCTGGGCCTCCTCTCCCCTCCACGTTGCCCAGGCCGTTGCCAAAGCCGATCTCGTCGTCGGCGCTGTGCTCGTTAAAGGGGCCAAAGCCCCTAAACTCGTCACCAAAGATATGGTCACGCAAATGAAAAATGGCAGCGTCATCGTCGATGTCGCTGTTGACCAGGGCGGCTGTGTAGAAACCACCCACCCCACCACCCACTCTAACCCCGTCTATTTCGTCGATGGCGTGCTGCATTATGGCGTAGCCAATATGCCCGGTGCCGTACCCCGCACCAGCACCCACGGCTTGGTCAACGCTACCCTGCCTTACGTCCTCAAACTGGCCAATCAGGGCTTTACCGCCGCCGTACAGTCTGACCCGTCTCTGGCGCTGGGGGTGAACGTGGTCAACGGCAAACTCACCTACCCTGCCGTCGCCGATGCTTTTGATATGACCTATACCCCACTCGATCAAGCGCTGTAAACCCCTTCGCCAAATAAAAAACCTGACAGGCCGGTCAAAACCTGTCAGGTTTTTTAGATTTTCTTGCTGGCGCACTCTCAAAGAGGCCAATCCCGCAACATTCGCTCTGTTTCTTCAGAATGGCCACTTTCATCCCGCACTATGTCTTCAAGCTGCACAACTAACCCTTTATCACCGAACTCTTCAGCTTCCCTGGCGCGCTGAGTATAATCTTGTGTCGCCTGTCGTTCGGCAACTAGCACAGCCTCTAACATCTCACGGTTTGTGTGTGCAGGTGGCACCGGACGCGGTTGTGTTGTCGGTTCGCCTCCCAGAGCCACAATTTTATTAGCCAGAAATTGAGCATGTAACTGCTCGTCTGCTACTTCGGTTAGAAAAAACTGGGCCAACTGCGGACGATAGGGTCCAGTGGTTTTTGCAGCATAGGTAATGTATTGCACAATTGCCCCGAGTTCACCAGCAAGATCATCATTTAGGTGGTCAATTAATGTTTGTTTATCCATCAGAATTCTCCTTTCGATTATATTTTTTCATTACATTTAGCGTTTTGTAGGGGCGAACTTGTCTGTCTGCCCCTCCCCATCAAAACACGCTTGACGCTGTACTGGCGTTAACAGATGAGCACATCTGCACCTCAGTGATAAACTCCGAACCAAGGATATTATGTGCGGAATGCTGATATTTACAAATTCGTTGGGGTGCATTGGGCAGCGACACCCAATCTGACCACTGCTCAAAATTCAAGACAGCAAAAGCTATTTTTCATCCATGTGCCATCTAGAATTACATCCGCTCCGGCGCAGTCATTCCCATCAAATGGAGCGTGTTAGCCAGAGCAATTTTAGCCGCTTTCACTAATGCCAACCGCGCCGAACTGAGCGCCGGGTCAGCGCCGATCACGCGGCAATTGTGGTAAAAACTGTGGAACACCGTAGCCAATTCTTGCGCGTAATAGGTAAGATGGTGTGGCGAAAGCGTACTGGCAGCGCGGCCAACAACCTCTTCTAACCGCAAAATTTGACGAATGAGGTCCAGTTCGGCGGGGTGCGTGAGCAGCATCAGATCAGCGCCAGCTGGTGAAACGCCCTCTGCTTCTGCTTTGCGGAAAATACTGGCAATGCGGGCATGCCCGTACTGCACATAATACACCGGATTATCGCTAGATTGCTTCACCGCCAGGCCCAGGTCTAGCGTCATCTGGCTGTCGGCGGAACGGGTAAGCAACATAAAACGCGTAGCGTCTGCGCCGATTTCATCGACCACCTCAGTTAGAGTGACAAATTCTGAGCGTTTGCCCATGCGCACCGGCTTGCCATCGCGCTCCAACGCCACCAATTGATACAGAATGATGGTAACGCGGTTATCATCCAACCCCAAAGCGCGGACGGCAGCTTTCAATCGCCCCACATGACCGTGATGATCTGCCCCCCACACGTAAATAGCGCGATCAAACTTTCGGGTGACGAGTTTGTTGTACGCGTAAGCAATATCGCTGGCAAAATATGTGGGACGACCATCTGAGCGGACAACAACGTTGTCTTTGTCTTCCTCGTTTTCACCCTTAAACCAAATTGCCCCATCTTTTTCTATCAGATGATTATTTATCTGAAGCTGATTGTAGACTTTTTGATACGTACCATCATCGTACAGACTTCCCTCGGAAAACCAGTTGTCAAACTGAATATTCAATGAGGCAGCATCATCTTTGATGCGGGCCACCATGCGCGCCAGGCCTTCACGGTGAAACACTTTGCGCGATTCATCGTCGTCTAAATTTAAATAAGCATCCCCCACTTCGTCGGCCAGCGATTGCCCCATCTCAATGAGATAATCACCAGGGTAACCATCTTCTGGCAAAGGATAACGTTCCCCCTGGCCCAATGCTTCGGCGTACCGGCTGCGCAAACTGCGTGCGAAAATATCCATTTGATTTCCAATATCGTTCAGATAATATTCGCGTTGAACATCGTACCCGGCAGCTTCCAGCACCGCTGCCAGCGCATCGCCCAGTACAGCATTGCGGCCCGACCCAAACGTTAGGGGGCCGGTGGGATTGGCGCTAATAAATTCCACCTGCACGCGCTGACCTTTGCCCTGTCCCAGCGAACCAAAAGCATCGCCTGCTGCCAGTACCCGTTCCACCTGCCGGGCCAACCACGTTTTAGACAATTCAATGTTGATGAATCCAGGCCCGGCCACAGAAATTTTGCTGACGTATTCAGGTTTTTCAAGATGGTCTAAAATAACGGTCGCAATCTTGGCCGGAGCCATCCGCGCCAACCGGGCCAACCCCAGCGCTACCGTCGAGGCGTAATCGCCGTGGGTGGGATCTTTAGGGCGTTCGACAGTAATTTTGGGAATATCAAACCTGGGCAAGTTTCCTGCTTGCTGTGCGTTGTACAGTGCTGTACGGATGAGTTCGGAAAGTTGGCTTCTCATTTTTATACCTCGCATTTTGGTCCGCAGAAAATAATTGCAATGACCTTATCACTATTTGCGCCAATGAGCAAACTCAGCAGAAACAAGAAAAAACGTATCTATTCAGTTACACAGAGAAACACGGAGAAAACACAAAGATACACT
>CAYPUV010000044.1:4069-21147 GCA_964413895.1 uncultured Anaerolineaceae bacterium | reverse complement strand
CAACCGACCCGTCTTTGGGCGGCGAAAAAACGGTGAGGAGTTTCCGGCTGAAGCCTCTATTTCAAAACTTGATGGGCCACGAAAAATTTTTACAGTTGTATTGCGCGACATCACACGCAGAAAACAGGTTCAGGCAGAACGCGAGCACCTGATCAGCCAGTTACGCGCGCTAGACGAGGCCACTCGCGCCATCACCGCTGAACTATCTTTGCGCCAGGTTTTAGAAAAAATTGCGGATGTGGCGAAAACATTTATGAATGTTAACATCGCCGCCCTGGGAATCCACGACGGTGAAAATCACTTTTCCCGATTCATCACGTCGGGCATTGAACCTGACCTGGCGGAAGAAATTGTCGCGTCACCCGGCGGACGCAATTTGTTTGGGCCGCTGTTCTATCAGGGACAATCAGTTATTGTCAACAATATCCCGACCTCGGTCCAGACTGCCAATTTACCCTCGCACGCCCCTCGCCTTTACAGCCTGCTCGGCGTTCCCATCTCCTTAAAAGGGAAATTGATTGGGGCGCTTTATATGGCCAACAAAGCTAATGGCGCTGGCTTTACCGCCACCGACCAGCGGTTGGTGGCACGATTGGCCGTGCATGCCGCCATCGCCATTGAAAATGCTCGCGCTTACGAGCAGACGCAGCGACTGGCCATTCTAGAAGAACGGGATCGCTTTGCACGTGACCTGCACGACGGGATTATTCAATCCATCTACGCGGTAGGGTTAATGCTAGACCAGGTCAAAGCCGATATTCCGGCTTCGTCGGGGTCGGAGCGGGAACAAATTGACCTGACATTAAAAAGCCTGGCCGACGTAATCCAGGATATTCGTAATTATATATTCGACTTGCGTCCGCAAGCGATGAAACACATGGGGCTGGTTGCCCGGCTCGACGGGCTGATCAGGGAAATTACGGCCAATACACTGTTGCCCATTACCGCCAACATTGACCCCGACATCAATATGTACTTAAATGACGAACAGGAAGATCACATTTTTCATATTTGTCATGAGGCACTGGCGAATGCCGTGCGTCACGCAAAACCCAGCCAAATATCCATCAGCTTAACCCGAAAAAATAGTGCGGTGATGCTCTGCGTTAAAGATGACGGCATTGGGTTTGTTTTACCCTCCGAAACACCTCCCGGCCACCGTGGACTGGCCAATATGCGTTCCCGGGCGTTTCAACTTGGGGCGCGAATGGAAATTCAAAGCATCCCTCAAAAAGGCACCCAAGTTTGTATAAGAATGAAAGGAATTCAACAAAAAAGGCCGCCTGGCTGATGACCCCCAGAACATCATCGGGGTAGCAATGCCGCCCAAAAACGAGGTTGCATCCCTTAACGATGAATACCTGGCGATTGAAACAACTATTTTCGCCAAACTCCGGTAAATTAAAAGCTCCCGCAAGCAAATGGCCTGTCGGGAGCTTTTTTTACCAATGGATGATCCAGGCTCTAATTTTTGGTGGCAGCGTTTTCTTCTTTTTCCAGCAAGAGAATCATATATTGCATAATATCAGTTTCGGTAATGATACCTACCAGCAGGCCGTTGCGCATAACTGGCAGCCCACCGACTTTGTTGTCGTGCATCAAACGCACCGCGTCAACCAGGGGTGCATCGGCTTCAACCGTAATAGGGTTCGGGGTCATTGCGCCCAGCACCTGCACATGGTCCAAAATCATTGCGTCGTACCAGCGCTCACGCAGTACCAGCGGCGAGTTGGTTGCTCGACGCAGGTCACGGTCGCTAATAATGCCCACCAGTTTGCCGTTTTGCACAACGGGCAACCGCCGGAAACGACCCTGCTGCATTTTATCACGTGCAACCCGCAACGGGGTATCTGGCGACACGGTGGCCGGGTTTTCGGTCATCACAGCAAAAACACGTATCATTCTACCTCCCTGGTTTTCCGTCATTCAGATTCAACTAAAAATATCCCAGCTTGTGTGCAGCGTGGGTCAACTCATCCTGGAATTTAGGGTGCGCAATCTTAATCAGTGCTTTTGCCCGCTCGCGCACAGTTTTACCGTGCAACGCGGCAATACCGTACTCCGTAACCACGTAATGCACATCGTTGCGAGTGGTCACCACACCGGCCCCTTCGGTGAGAGTGGGCACAATACGGCTGATGGAGTCATTTTTAGCCGTAGACAAAAAAGCGATGATGGGCAAGCCTCCTTTAGACCGCGCTGCGCCGCGCATAAAGTCAATCTGCCCACCGACGCCACTGTAGAAACGCGTCCCAATCGAATCAGCGCACACCTGTCCGGTGAGATCAATTTGAATGGCTGAATTGATGGCCACCATCTTCTCGTTTTGGGCAATGTTGAATGGGTCGTTCACATAATCAGTGGGATGCATCTCAATGATGGGGTTGTTGTGGATGAACTCGTAAAGCCGCTTGGAACCGAACAGGAAGCCCGCCACAATCTTTCCGGGATGGAAGGTTTTGCGGGCGCAGGTAATGACTCCTCGTTCAAACATATCAATTACACCGTCAGAAAACAACTCGGAATGAATGCCCAGGTCTTTGTGGCTGCCCAGGTTTTTCAGTACAGCATCGGGAATGCTGCCAATACCCATTTGCAAAGTTGCGCCGTCGGGGATCATTTCGGCGATGTGTTCGCCTACTCGCATATGTAACTTGGAACTGCCACCCTGTGGCGCTTCGGGGATGGGATAATCCACCTCCACAATATGATCCAGGTGGCTTACGTGGATGAAGCTGTCGCCGAGGGTCCGGGGCATCTGGCGGTTAATTTCAGCGATGACGATACGTGCGGATTCGGCGGCGGGTTTGGTAGAGCCAACTTCCACGCCAAAGCTGCAAAAGCCGTGTTCATCGGGCGGCGAAAGGGAGATGAGGGCAACGTCAATGGGGAGTACGCCCTGTTTGAACAACCCCGGCACCTCCGATAAAAAAACGGGCGTAAAATCTGCCCGCCCTTCATTTACGGCTTTGCGTACCGTGGAACCGATGAACAAGGCGTTGTGCCGGAACGATTCGCTGTACTCCGGTTTAACGTAGGGCGCATCAGCAAAAATGAGAATGTGTGTAATCTCTACGTTGCGCAGACGGGGGGCCTGACGCACCAGGCCGTTAATCAACTCAACCGGTACGCCCGATCCACCACCCACATATACCCGGTTGCCCGATTGGATGGCGGATAAAGCAGTATCAACGTCCGTGATTTTTTTCCGATAAATCATTTCCCAGTTCATTGAGTTCCTCCCAACGGTAGCTCAATTTCTACGGGATGTCCTAACGCCGCCGCGATGGTTGCATTAGATACTTGCCCCTCGTACAAAACCGTACCTCTCACCAAAGCAGGATGATTTTCCAGCGCCGCAGCCACACCGCGTTCGCCAATGGTCAGCAAGTAGGGCAGAGCGGCGTTGGTAAGGGCATAGCTGGCTGTGCGGGCCACAATAGCGGTGAGATTCGGCACGCAAAAGTGAATAACGCCCTCTTCCACAAAAGTCTGGTCGCGCACGGTAGTGGGGCGACTGGTTTCCACACACCCGCCGCTGTCAATGGAGAAGTCCACTATCACTGAACGTGGGCGCATCGAACGCACCATTTCTCGCGTGACCAAAATCGGTGCGCGCTGTCCTGGCACAGAAACGCTTCCCAGCAGTACATCGGCAAAAGTAACGGCACGCTTCAGGTTGTATTCATTATACAGCATTGTAGTCACCCTACCATCAAAATACTCTTCAATGTGGCGCAATTTGACCATATCTTTATCAATAACTGTTACCTGCGCCCCTACTCCCACAAATGTGCGTGCAGCGTTAAATCCCAACACACCACCGCCCAGAATCACGACCGCTGCGGGAGGCACACCGGGCACACCGCTGAGCAGTGTACCACGCCCGCCACCCACATTAGAGATAAGCCGTCCAGCAACAATGGGTGCAAGCCGCCCTGCCGCCTGGCTCATGGGTCGCAGCACCGGCAGGCAACCATCGTCTTTCTGGATCATTTCATACGCAATAGCGGTGATGGTGTGTTCTTTCAACGCCTCAAACAGGTCTGGGGAGGATACTGCCAGATGCAAAAATGAGAAGATGGTCTGGTTGCGCCGGAACAATTTCTGTTCGGCGGCGGTGGGGCGGGTTACTTTTACCACCACATCGGCGCGCCGATAGGCCTCTTCGGCGGAATAAACAATGTTTGCACCAGCGTGGCGGTAGTTTTCATCGGAAAATCCGGCCCCCGCACCAGCATTGCGTTCAACGTAAACGTGATGGCCGGCCAGGGTAAGCGTATGCACCCCCGCTGGTGTAAGGCCAACACGTTTTTCAAGGTCACGTACTTCTACAGGAACACCAAATTCCATAATTAGCCTCCTTTCTAAATGCCTTGTGGCATTTAAGTTATAGCTAAAAAAGTAGTTTTTTGGTAATTGTACATAGTTGTGTTTTTTGTTTTGTTGAGTGCTGCATAAAATAAAACGTAATCCTGACAAAAAGGCCACGAACCCACAATCGATTCGTGGCCAATGCGGTTCACTTCTTATGTAAAATCAATGCAACACACATGTGGTGTGAACAACGTATCTTGTACATAGCCGCGCAGATGCAAGAACGTTTAATAGCTTTGCAACACCTTCATATAATTGGCTCGTTCAAAGGCCGTCGGTTCGGCAACGTTACGTTGATTCATGCTGCTTTGCATTTGCACAATCGATTCGTATTCGTTCTCCGCCATCCAGTCTACCAGGTTTTGCAACACTTCGCTAATACGGTTCACGCCATTTTTAAGCAGCTCAGAAGCCATCATCGTTACTTTGGCCCCGGCCATCACCCCTTTCAATACGTCGATGTGAGAATGTACGCCAGACGTAATAGCCAGGTCAACATCAAGCTGAGACGAGAGAATGGCAATCCACCGCAGTGGCAGACGCAATTCACGAGAATCACTGAGGACAAGGTGTGGTGTCACCTCTAGCTTCTCTAAATCAAAATCGGGTTGGTAGAAACGGTTAAACAGCACCAGTGCGTCAGCGCCCACCTGGGTTAATTGGTAGGCCATATTGGCTGTGGCGTTAAAGTACGGGCTTAATTTAACCGCAACCGGGATAGAAACGTTTTTCTTTATGTCGCGCACCACATCCAGGTACATCTTCTCAATTTCAGCGCCGGTCAGATGAATATCAGTGGAGATGTAGTAGATGTTCAGTTCTACTCCGTCTGCGCCGGCCTCTTGAATTTTGCTGGCGTATTCAATCCACCCGCCGGTGGATACACCATTCAGGCTACCGATGACAGGTATGTCAACGGCTTCTTTTGCTTGACGCACCAGGTTCAGGTACTCATCCGGGCCAACATTGTAATTATCCATTTCAGGAAAATAGCTCATCGCCTCGGAGAATGTATCAGTGCCGAAGTTCAAAAAGTGGTCCAGATGATGGTTTTCAGCTGTAATCTGCTCTTCAAAAAGCGAGTGTAGTACTACCGCTGCTGCCCCAGCATCTTCCATTTGTCGAATGCTATCAACTTTTTCAGATAGAGGAGATCCGGACGGAACAATGGGGTTTTTGAGAGTCATTCCCATATAAGTAGTTGTCAGATCCATATTTCACATCCTGTTTCCAAAAAACGTTTTTTCAAACCCACGTTTCTTGTCTATCTACTTGGAGGGGTAGACCTGCCAGACTATTCATCCGGCAGGTCTACTTTGCCCAATACCTTGCGCGCTATCCGGTGAGAATAGCAGCGCACGTGCCGTTCCCTAACTAATATCAGTCCATCTTTGCCATTTGTTCGTATTTGTGCCACCGATCTTTTACCGCAGCCTCGGCCTTGGCCAAAAGTTCTGCGGCTGTTTCGGGGTGGGTTTTCAACAGAACGCGGTAGCGAGTTTCGTTGTAGGCGTAATCTTTCAGCGGCAGTTTAGGCGCTTTAGAATCTAAATGCAGCGGCGGTTTCCCTTGAGCGTGTAACTCTGGGTTGAAGCGGTACAGTGGCCAGTAGCCGGTTTTTACGGCTAAATCTTGCTGGTCTAATCCTTTGGCCATATCGATGCCGTGCGCAATACAATGCGAGTAGGCAATTATCAGCGATGGGCCATCGTAGGCTTCAGCTTCCAGGAATGCCTTGACGGTTTGGGTATCGCTGGCCCCCATTGCTACTTGCGCAACATACACATATCCGTAACCCATCGCCATCATCCCCAGGTCTTTTTTGGGGGTAGGTTTTCCGCCGGCAGCAAATTTGGCAACCGCTGCCAACGGTGTTGCTTTAGAGGATTGCCCACCGGTGTTTGAGTAAACTTCTGTGTCTAAAACCAGGACATTTACATTGCGGCCACTGGCGAGCACGTGATCTAGCCCGCCGTACCCAATATCATACGCCCAGCCGTCACCGCCAACAATCCACACGCTCTTTTTAACCAACACATCTGCCAGGCTGAGCAGATCGCGTTCTTTCAACCCCTCAGCGCCTGCGAGTTTGTTCTTTAGTAATGCTACACACTCTCGTTGAGCGCTAATGCCGGCTTCATCGGATTGGTCGGCGTTTAACAGCGCGTCGGCCAGGTCGTTGCCGATTTTGTCACGCAGATGAGCGACCAGTTCGCGGGCGTATTCAGTTTGCTTGTCTATGGTCAGCCGCATCCCTAGCCCAAACTCGGCGTTATCTTCAAATAACGAGTTGCTCCAGGCCGGACCGCGTCCTTCTTTGTTGAACGTCCAGGGGGTAGTGGGCAGGTTGCCACCGTAGATGCTGGAACAGCCGGTGGCGTTGGCCACCACCGCGCGGTCGCCGAAGAGTTGGGTGACGAGTTTAATGTAGGGGGTTTCGCCGCACCCGGCACACGCACCGGAGAATTCAAACAGCGGTTCTAGTAGCTGGATATTCTTGACGTTGGTGAAGTTAACGCTATCGGTACGTGAAACTTCTGGCAATTGCAGGAAGAAATTCCAATTTTCGCGTTCGGTTTCGCGCAAAGGAATTTGCGGTTCCATGTTGATGGCCTTGCGTCCAACCTGAGTTTTGTCTTTCACCGGGCAGGCTTCAACGCACAAGGTACAGCCGGTACAGTCTTCAACGGCAACCTGGAGGGTGTATTTCTGGCCTTTGAATTCTTTCCAGCGCGCATCGGTGTGTTTGAAGGCAGCTGGTGCATTGGCCAATTCGCTTTCATCATACACTTTAGAGCGAATGACAGCATGTGGACAGACCAATACACATTTACCACACTGAATACACAGGTCTTCATCCCAAACAGGCACTTCCAGGGCAATGTTGCGTTTTTCCCACTGTGTTGTGCCGGAGGGATACGTGCCATCTGCGGGCAAAGCACTCACTGGGAGCAGATCGCCGTCGCCAGCGATCATTTTGGCAGTAACGTTTTGCACAAATTCAGGCGCTTCGGGCGGCACTACCGGCGGCTTTTCGATAGTGCTGGTTGCGGTCGCCGGTACGTCAATTTTGTGCAGGTGAGCCAACGCGGCATCCACTGCAGCGAAGTTTTTGCGGACCACAATTTCACCACGCTTGCCGTAAGTTTTCTGGATGGCTTCTTTAATCCTGGCAATGGCTTCATCTTGCGGTAACACGCCGCTAATGGCGAAGAAACAGGTTTGCATAATGGTGTTGATGCGCACTCCCATCCCGGTTTCCTTTGCCACAGAGTAGGCGTCAATAACATAGAGGTTTAGTTTTTTCTCGATGATTTGCTCTTGCACCGGGCGTGGCAGATGGCCCCAAACCTCATCGGCACCATAGGGGCTGTTCAACAGGAGCGTTGCGCCTTCTTCCGCGTTACCGAGCACATCGTACCGCTCCAGGAAGACAAACTGGTGTACAGCCACAAAACTGGCATTCTGGATCAGATACGTGCTGTGAATGGGACGCGGACCAAAACGGAGGTGCGAAATTGTGCGCGCACCCGCTTTTCGAGAGTCATACACAAAATAACCTTGAGCGTAGTTGTCTGTTTCCTCGCCGATGATTTTGATGGAGTTTTTGTTTGCGCCAACCGTGCCATCAGAACCGAGGCCCCAGAACATTGCCCGTACAACATCCTCTGGCTCGATGTTGAATGTGGGGTCAAAATCAATGCTGGTGTGAGTTACATCGTCAATAATCCCCAGGGTGAAGTGGTTTTTGGGTTTGGCTTTGGTCATTTCATCAAAAAGACCTTTGAGCATTGCCGGGGTAAATTCTTTAGACGACAACCCATAGCGTCCACCAATGATGCGTGGCATTTGCTTAAATGTGGTTGCGCCATCGATAAATGCTTCATTAATGGTGGTGACAACGTCCTGATACAGCGGTTCGCCAGCGGCGCCGGGTTCTTTGGTGCGGTCTAAGGTGGCAATAACTTTGACGGTGGCGGGAAGCGCATTCAGGAAATGTTTGGCAGAGAAGGGGCGGTACAAGCGAACCTTAATGACGCCGACTTTTTCGCCCTGCGCAACCAGGTAAGCTACAGTTTCTTCGGCGGCCTCAATGCCAGACCCCATCAATACAATCACGCGCTCGGCGTCGGGAGCGCCAATGTAATCGAAGAGGTGGTATTGGCGTCCAACAATTGTGGCGAATTTGTCCATTGTTTTTTGGACAATTTCCGGTGTTTTTTCATAGTAGGGGTTCACTGTTTCACGCGCCTGGAAGAAAACGTCGGGGTTTTGCGCCGTACCCCGGATGGCGGGTCGGTCTGGGGAAAGACCGCGCGCACGGTGTGCTCGAACCAGGTCGTCATCAATCATGGCCCGCATATCATCGTGTGAGAGCTGTTCCACCTTCATAATTTCATGCGAGGTGCGGAAACCATCAAAAACGTGCAAAAAAGGCACCCGTGCCGCCAGGGTGCTGGCTTGAGCAATCAGGGCAAAATCCATTACTTCTTGAATAGACCCGGAAAAAAGCATCCCAAAGCCGGTACTGCGAGTGGCCATCACGTCGCTGTGGTCGCCAAAGATAGAGAGTGCCTGCGCCGCAACAGAGCGTGCTGCAATGTGGAATACAGTGCTGGTCAACTCACCTGCAATTTTGTACATATTGGGGATCATCAACAGCAGGCCTTGTGAGGCAGTAAAAGTGGTTGTCAATGAGCCGGTGCTCAACGCGCCGTGGACGGCGCCCGCGGCCCCACCTTCGGCCTGCATTTCCACAACTGTAGGAATTGTACCCCAAATATTGGGTTCGCCTTTGGCAGATTTTTCGTCGGCCAGCTCGCCCATCGGCGAGGAAGGCGTAATTGGATAAATGGCAATCACTTCGTTGGTGGCATGGGCCACGTAGGCTGCAGCGGTATTACCATCTATTGTAACCATCTTACGAGTAGACTTGTCGTTAGCCATAGATTTCTCTCCTTAAACGATTTCACCCCCTCAGTATACCCCCACGCCAACAAAGTGAGTAGTGCTATTTGTCATAGATTTGGGGATAAATGTCACCTGTACAAACGAGGCGTTATTTAACTATTCTATTGCGAAATATCAGGAGGAATTGGTGGATGGAGTGGGTGGGAGTGTAGCGACCACAACTGAATCAAAACCACCATGTGGGTTAGGCACGTATTTGTCGGCTTGCCACTCATCGCGCCAGTGAACACCATCAAATAGGTAGCGGAAGCGATATTCATGCCCTTCATCTAGTTCCAGCTCGATGTACCAGTTGTCCTGTTTGTTGTGAGTAAAGGGCAGGCTGTTTGGATCCCAATCGTTAAAATCACCCACCAAATTAATTCGCTCTGCCCACAACGTACCAGGAATTTCAAAAGTGACAGTGACTTTCTTTTTATTAGTTGACGGTCGCTTGCTAATCATCATCGCACCCACCACAAGTTTATAAGCGTTCAGCAATAATAATGCCAAACGCTTATAAGCTACTTTATACCGTTTTCAGGAGTTTTACAAATAAATTACTCGTGATGTTTAGGATGGTAATGAATATTAGGGTCAAACGGGTGCATCTCTTTGCGCACGTAGATGAACCAGTAGACCAATCCAACCATCAATGCTCCACCGATGACATTACCTATTGTTACAGGCAACAAATTCGAGAACAGGATGCGTCCCCAGTTGAGGTTGGTATAGTCTGCCGGGGATTTGCCAATAGTCTCCCAGAATACGGTCGGAGCGCTAACTTTCACCAGCCACCCCATCGTTAAAAAGTACATATTCGCCACACTGTGTTCAAAACCGGCGGCCACAAATGCTGTAATGGGGAAAATGATGGCCATAATTTTGTCCGTTACCGTGCGCGCGCTGAAGCAGAGCCAAACAGCCAGGCACACCAGCGCATTACACAAAATACCCAGCGCAATCGCCTGGATAAAACCAAGATTCACTTTGCCGTTGGCAATATTCAACATGTTTAAGCCGACGGCACCACCGCCAAAGGTAAATTGTTTGGTCAATAACATTATAATCGCCGTGGCAACAGAGCCAACAAAGTTCCCCACGTACACAATGCTCCAGTTGCGAAGCATTTGCATCGAAGATATTTTGCGGTCTGCCCAGGCCATCACAATCAAGTTGTTGCCAGTGAACAGTTCCGCTCCGGCAACAATGACCAGAATAAGCCCCAGGCTAAAGACCAATCCCCCCAATAGTTTGGTTACGCCAAACGATAGATGCCCACTGGCACCGGCAGTAACTGTGGTAGCAAAAATAGCTCCCATTCCAATAAAGGCTCCTGCCAGCACTGCCAGGGCGAACGTATTTTTGAAGCCCATTTTGGCCTTTTTCTTCCCCACACTTTCGGCTTTTAGCGCCATTTCTGGCGGCAGAAAAGAATCGATGATTTGTACTTTGTTATTCCCAACGTTTACGGACATTTAAGCCTCCCTCATTTGCGTTACAATTAGTCGGCAAGTTCATTACATGCTATGTTGATACCGAAACTATAACATAAAATACGTTTGATTATTAGTGATATTTGTCACAATATACTTATGACAAATATCACGATGTGGCAATAAGCATAACCAATACCTGTTGGCAATGGAAAAATCTTTACAAAAGATTTACGCTTGTTTACGCAAATTTTATACCATTTTCTTCTGGTTTTTGCTATACTATTAATAGAATTAGTTGTGAGGGCATAATGGAACTACTGGTAAAAATTGCAACAATCTGGTTAGCATTAGATTTAATGATTGTAGCAACAATTTGGTACGCTACCAACACGCTACAGGTTGTGTTTCCCAATTGGTGGAAAGCCGTTGTTTGCGATTATGCTCCAGAAACTTTTGACTGATCTCTCCCTTTCCTCAATTAATCCTCTTTAGAAATAATCCGAACCCATTTGCAGGTTCGGATTATTTCTTTTTTTTTTCGTCAATCTTCACTGCTCATTTTCTAACTTTTTTCATGCGCCATCTATACTGATTTCTGACTTTTTACGAGTTTAATAATAGGTGTTCCCTTTAAGAAGTCTACTCCCTAACCTGTGCCAGTTTTTTAAAAATACTATGCGCCAATTAAATATTCTTTTTATCAGCCCGTACCCCCCATCTTTAATTCACGTGCGTCCCTATAATTTTATAAGGCACCTGAGTCAGCGAGGCCACCGAATCACTCTGCTGGCATTGCAACCACCGGGCGACAAAACAGCCGACACGACACAGTTGCAACAATGGTGTCAAAGCGTACAATTCGTCTCCCTTCCACGGCGACAAACCCTGTTGAATGGGATCCGCGCCATCTTCAGCCGTACACCATTTCAGGCCGCGTATTCCCGTTCAAGAGCTATGGCTCAGCTTATTCGGCAAAGCGAGATGCAAGGCCACTTTGATGTTGTACATGTTGAACATCTGCGCGGAGCAGAACCTGGCCTGAACATAACCCAAACGCCCCTTGTTTTTGACTCCGTTGATTCAATTTCACTACTTTTTGAGCATGTTCTACATGCCGGCCCCACCTGGCGCAGCCGTTTGATGGCACGGCTCGATTTGGCCCGCACGCGCCGTTACGAGGGACAACTCTTGGAGCGTTTCGCCCGCGTGTTGGTTACATCACCTCATGACAAAACAGCGCTAGAAAAACTCTCAACGGTCCCCAATGCAAAAAACCGTGTGATTGTTGTCCCCAACGGTGTCGACCTGGAATACTTCGCCCCGATGAACACGCCGCGCGACCCGGCGACAGTAATTTTCAGTGGGAAAATGAGTTATCATGCCAATGTTGCCGCCGCCCTCGATTTAGTCACACAAGTGATGCCGCTGGTTTGGCAGAAAGTTCCCCAGGCGAAACTGGTTATCGCCGGGAAAGACCCCGCAGCGGAGTTGGTTGCATTGGGAACAAACCCACATATTACCATTACCGGCACTGTCCCCGACCTGCGCCCTTATTTGGCCCGGGCGACGGTGGCTGTGTCTCCCATTCGATATGGTGTGGGTATTCAAAATAAAGTTATGGAAGCAATGGCAATGGCAACGCCCGTTGTTAGCACACCACAGGCATTAAGTGCCCTGCAGGTAACGGTCGGCGAGAATGTTCTGGTTGCTCGATCGCCAGAGGAGATAGCTGCAACCGTAGTGATGCTATTGAACAATCCGGCACAGAGTGCCCAGGTTGGACTGGCTGGGCGGCGGTACGTGGAGGCACACCACAATTGGAATACGGCAGCAAAACAACTGGAAACTGTGTACCGAGATGTTAGGCTAGCTGGTCTTTAGTTGGTTCATCTATCAGCCTTATTTTGAAACAGCCGTGGTGTTCTCCCCCCCTTGCAGCCGCTGACGCATTTCTTCGGCCAGCATGGCCAAGTCCTCTCGATTTTGAGTTCCCCACCACCATTGCCAGTAGCCCAACTCGTTCACAAGCCTGCTTTTAAAATCAACTTGCTGAAAAACGCCCGTCGCTTGCTCAACCTGCCCCGTCCACAGGTAGGCATACCCCAGCGCCTTGAGCGTTGCCTGATTGTGCGGGTCGCGTGTAAATGCAGCTTCCAGATGGGTAACAGCCGTTTCAAAATCACCATCATCCAACGCCATCATCCCCAGTCGCCGATTGGCAACAGGCTGCATCGGGTCGAGTTCGAGAGTGCGTTGAAAATACTTTTTGGCACGAAACAGAGCAACTGAACGAGGCATTAGTATCGCATCCGGCGACAAATCGGCGCGGGTGTGGTACAGCGCACCCAAATTCACCAGCCAGTCGACGGTTAAAGGCCGCATAAAAGCAGCCAATGCGATGACGGTAGCCAAAGCGAGGCCTGCCGCAGCCCCCCATCGCCAGCGGAGTGGAATTTGCCCCCCCCACCCGCCAGCAGGAACAACGGCGTAGCGTCGCAATTCGCGCCGACCGAGGACCACAGTTAATCCCAGCAGCGCAAACAACATCGGCATTGTCCAATGGTCGGCGGAAAATTGGGATGAATCAAGCAACCCATGCACAAACGTCGCTGTGACTCCTATCCAACTTGCCCGGAATAACGCCTGACTGTGGCCCGTCGCCACATGTTCAACCTGGACAACAAGCCGGTAGAAGTTAACCATCAGCCATACCAGTGCAATGAGTCCCAACAAACCCTGTCCCAGCCACACGGCTAGAAACAAATTGTGCGCGTAATAAAGATATGGTACATTAATCAGCAATTGGTAGCGTGAATAGACCATTGCAAAGACACTCCCCAATCCCACCCCCGTAAAAGGATAGTCGCCCAGCAAATGTAGACTATTGCGGTAGAGTGTAAACCGGCTGTCTGCCGCATCAAACGCTGACGATAGAAGCAGAATATGCTGTCCCGGCGAGGCAAGCCGTAGCACGATGTATGTTCCCAGCCCTATGCCCACCGCCAATCCAAACACCACACCACCAACCTGCAGCCATCGCCCCCCCGTACTCAATGTCGCCCACAGTACCAGCGCGGTTGCCAGACCCAACCAGGCCCCGCGCGACCCAGAGATGAGTAATCCATAAAGGATCAGCAGGAGTGTTGCGCCCCACGCCGCTCGCCAGCCGCCCCGCGCTCTTCTGAATAATACCAACCCTGGCAAAAATGCGCCTTCCAAAAAGGTGGCAACCGCATTAGGGTGCGGTCTGGCAAAAACCATCGCCGGGAAAAATGAGCTGGTCAGTCGCCCCAACTGCGCCAGCAGGCCAACTTCATCCTGATAATTTAAATGAGCATACTGGCTGACAAAGTAGAAGGCCGCCAGTGCGCCCAATAGGGTCAAGCCCCCCGCAATTAACCGTGGCGAAGCGGTGGCATTGGCAATCACCACAAACAGACTCACACTTCCCAAGATGGTCAAGAGCATCGGCAAGCTCATGTCGCGGTCGTAGCTGGCCCAAAACCCAACCAACGCGCTAACCACAAACAAACTCAGAGGCTTGCCAATCGTCATGCGTCCCAACGGCCGGCCCAACGCCACATGAGGCATTACCAGCGGAAACAGGGCCAATACCAAAGCAAGGCCGGTTAAAATCGGGCTAGCATGCCCCAGTATCCCCACAATTAATAAAGGTACTGGCCACAACAACCGCGCTAGTCGCACCATAATTACACTACACCGATAAAAACTGGGGAGCAAGTTCCAGGTCAGCAACAGTGTGCTGTATTTCGTTCAGATAAATGGGGTTCATCACAATGACCACATCTGGATGGTAGCGGCGTAAAAAATCGGGGGGAACAAACAATTGCCCGGTACCGGCAACATATTTGCCCTGCTTGCGTGGATTAATGTCAACTACAAATTCAATTCTATCTTGCGTTTTTAATATATTAAGAAATGTGACACCTTTAGACCCACCACCCCACACAACAATTCGCTGCCCCGCCGTCGTCATTTGCAGTAACTTGTCTCGCCACATTTGCACCTTATGCCTGTATTTGTCGGCGAAGGCGGCTGTGAGCGCAGTCATCTCAACCAATGCATCGGCGGCGTGTGCTTGCGCCCCGACTCCAGCAGTTGGTTGCGCTTCAATGGTGAGGAACTGACCAGCGTATACTTCTGCCAGGCGTATTATTTCAAAATTATTCCGTGAGAACAATTGCGTCAATGAAGTGGGGCTGAAATAAGAATAATGTTCATAAATTAAATCCCATATACCCAGATCACGCAGGGTGTACAATACGTTGGGCACCTCAAAAAAGATAGTCGTGTGGGTACGATCTCCCACGGCCTGCCGAACGCCATGTATGAATTGAGCAGGTTGGTAAATATGCTCCAACACGTGCCGGGAGCAGATAAAGTCGGCGCGCGCGCTGGTGTATTGAGGAGAATAGTAATCTTGCACAAAAGTGACACGGCCATTGGTAGATGGGTCTGGCTGATCCGGCACATAGCTGGGATCAAATCCCACGCCCCGATTGTCGCCGAGTATACACAATAGCTTCAAAAAATCACCCTGCCCTGACCCAATTTCGATGATGGACTTGTTCCGCAAATTGTGACGCTCCACCAATTGTTTGGCCAATTTTGTTACGTATTGCCGAAACTGTGGCGAAAAATGCAATGAGTTTTCATACGCCTGCGAGTACTCCATCAAAACAGGTTCAAATGCGCGGTTAAAAACGTGGCCGCATGTGCGACAGAAACTTAAATATATATCGCCTCTGGGCGCCAAAGTCGCCTCGGCGCGCGTATTCCACAACAAATTGCAGTGAATAGGGATGTCGCTGATTTGCAACAGGTCTGCAATTTCTAATTGTTCGCAAACAGGACATTGATAAGGTATCACGTGCGCCTCACTTCCCTACCGGCAGCAGTTCTGCTGTGATGCCCAGTATTTCAAGATCGTGTTGAATTTCGGTGGTGTAGATGGGATTCATAATCACCACTGCGTCCGGGCGATATTCTTTTAAAAATTCCGGAGCCACTATTTTCTGTCCTGTGCCGGCCAGATAATGGTTGTGTTTGTAGGGATTGATGTCGACTGCAAATTCAATTTCATTTTGAATTTTGAGAGTGGTTAAAAATGCTACACCTTTCGACCCCGCCCCCCAAATCACCGTCCTCCGTCCACGCTGATACAATGTTTGCAATTTTTGTCGCCATTGCTCAAGTTCCCGCCGATAAGAGGCCGCAAACGCCGCCACAGATTCTTTCAGCGTGGCAAGGTCATTTTCCTCCGGCAGCAGAGGGGTCAAGTGCTCATTGGCGGGTCTGGCTTCCACCATCAGGTATTGATCATCGTATTCTTTTGCCAGACGTGTCACATCAAATCCACACCGCCGAAACAATCGTGCCAGCGATCCTAAACTGAAATATGAGCAATGTTCATAGTAAATGTCCCAAAACGCGCGCTCGTCTAAAATGCGCGCCACATCGGGAACCTGAAAAAACACCACCGTGTCCGGCTGATTACCAATAGACCGCCGCACCATACTCACAAATTCGGCGGTGTTGGGGATGTGTTCAAGCGTCATTTTGCAGACGACAAAATCGCCGTGATAGTGGGTGTATTTTTCTGAATAAAAATCTTTAATAAAGGTGATGTGGTCGTTTGCGGCGCTGGGGTTGCGTTCGGGGATGAATGCCGGGTCGAAGCCCACTCCCCGATTGTTCCCCAACTCACACAACAAAGCGAGAAACTCGCCTTTGCCACAGCCAATTTCGATGATGTCTTTGTCGTGCAAATCGTAGCGCTTAATCAGGTCTTGAGCCAGGTGTCGATGAAACGTGTTGAAGGTGGCCGAATATCCTTGCGTTTCCTCGTATTGTGACGAATACTCGTGTACATCGGGGTCAAATTCAATATTGGAGATGAAGCCACACGTGGTACAGAATCCCAATGTAATATTACCTTTGGGATAACTGATAGCTTCTTTTCGGGTGGCAAGCAACAACACACTGTGGACGGGAACTTGTCTCAGAGTATAGAATGGCATCAACGTGCTTCCGCCACAATTGGGGCAGGTGTGAGATTGAGGCATAGTGGGTCTCCACAAAGCGGTAACGACCTGCCAGATACGCAATATCTGGCAGGTCTAAAAATGGATTATCTCATAATCAGGGGCAAAAAGATCAGATGTTGGTCTGGGGCGGGCGCGGTTTCTTCGAAGGTCGCGGTAATGGATTTGCTGGCATCCATCGTCACCGTGATGGGATTGGTGGTGCCGCTCGCGTCGCCGCTCCAGCCAGTGAACGTCCAGCCGGGGT
>CAYPUV010000044.1:0-3969 GCA_964413895.1 uncultured Anaerolineaceae bacterium | reverse complement strand
TCAGGGTGAAGGTCGCGGTGACCGATTTGTCGGCGGTCATCGTCACGGTGGTCGGGTTGGCGGTCCCGCTCGCATCGCCGCTCCAGCCAGCGAAGGTCGAGCCGGTGTTCGCCGTTGCGGTCAGGGTGACCACATCCCCGCAGGCATAATTGGTCAGGTCGGGGTTTTTAGAAACAGTGCCGTTGCCCACCATGTTTGTCGTGAGGCTATTAATGGGGCCGTCACCGGTCCCGGGAGCCGCAGTGTTGTAGAAATAATCCACAATTGCGGTGTGGGCAGGTGCATCCACCCCGCTGTCAGACTCGTTGCCTCCATATACGCCAACCTGCGTAACGGTGAATGGCTGGGTGAATGTTTGACTTGTCCAGGTTGCACCGTCAAACGAATAAGAATGGGTCCAAAGATCGCCTTCGCGTTTCAACTTCATATACGGTGGTGTGCCCACGCCGCCACTCACAACAAGATTGTGTTTAATGTTTGCTACCCCGCCAATAATGGATGCCGCAAAGAAATAGACATCCGTTCCGTCGCTGTAAAACTCCAGACGCAACACATTACCGCTGCTTTGTTCAACAAGGATCCCCTGCTCTTGATACGCTTGAGTAACCTGGGAATTAAACTTTGTTTCGACTTCAAAATTTGTGTCGCTGGTATATTGCATTATTCGCGGTGCAAATACGCCAGTGGTCCAGATGTCGTGATCCGGCACTGTTCCTAATCCAGGTGGTACAGTTAAAGAGACTTGCGTTCCAGATACCACAGGCGTCGGTTCGCCAGAATAGCCGGGATAAAATGTCCAGAAATTTGATAAACTGCACGCATTAAAATCATCGGACTGGATGGCATTTGCCTGGTTAAAAGTAGCTGTAACTGTTTTATCACCATCTATTAATATCGATTGCGGGTTGTTTGACCCTGTTATATCCCCGCTCCAACCATTGAAAACCCAGCCAGGGTCAGCCACGGCAGTTAATGTTACGACCTGCCCCGTGTTGTAACTTCCCCCCGGCGGATCAAGGTTCACATTGCCGTTGCCTACGATGTTTGTTGTAAGTGTGTGGGAGCTTACTGGCGAAAACGTGGCGGTGACTACTTTGTCACCGCTCATCAATAACGTCGAAGGGTTATTTGTGCCGGTCAGGTCGCCCTGCCAGCCGGTGAACGTCCAGCCGCCATTGGCCACTGCCGTAAGCGTAATTGTTTGCCCAAGGTTGTACGGGGCAGCAGGCGTTACATTGATAACCCCAGATCCCGTGGTCGCGGTGGTCAACGTTGTGGTAACACTGACCGGATTAACGGTTATATTGCCAAACGTAGCATCAATGTGGTGAGCCTCCAGCAAGATTGAACCGGTGGGGGGAGTATTACCCGGCCCTGCTTGCCGTTCCAACGTCCAGGCTGATGGCTCTGGTGTGCCGTCTTCCCAAACTTTTAGGCTGTAAAAGCTACCCACCACACGAGCCTTAATCCAATAAGTGTTTCCAGTGATAAACTGTACCGTAGTTGTGCTGGTTTCACCGCTAGCCGGTTCTGCGTAAATGTGTAAAATGTCGTCGCTGTTCTTTACCCATTCATACTGTATAGTGCCTCCCGTTGGAATCCACCCGCACTTTGGCTGCAAACACGGTGGAGTAAGTACGGGTTGGTCAGTGTGACCCCGCCAGCGCAGGTCGATGCCCAAGCCAGGTCCCGCACTCACCGGTGAGCCGTAAGCACTTTCATCAACACTGTGGATAGTTACCGGTAATGTTAGTTCAAAATCATCCCAGGCTAAATCACCAACGGCAAAAACGCGATCATAACCAACTTGCTCCGTGCGGATACCCGCTGTACTTGACGACCATATCCCGTCGACAATTTGGACCACGTCTTGCAGATTAGTGATCCCGGTACTCCAATCTACAGTGTACGGAAGAGGCCATGTATTTCCACTCTGGTAGTCAACAGTTATTGTTTGGGTGCTTGTCATGCCTGCACCGTTGGTCGCCTGAATAACAACCGTATTCAATCCATCGTGCAAACTGGGATCACCTTTGTCTATGTCGATATTGAAATCGCCTGGTTCATACAGGCGACGAGGGTCACTTGTGGCTGGATGCGGGCCGACCATTAGCTTGCCCGGTACACCCTCCACCTCTGGGCCAGGCACGCCATTTAAAGTGTACGTTAACAAAGAAATGTTTGTTTCAGGGTCGGATACATTGCCCAAAATGTTCAACCATTGCTGCGGCAACCCAAGTTGTCCGAATTTTTGATTGGTGCCGTACCAAATATCAAAAATAGGAGCCGTGGTGTCTGTGGATACAAACGTTGCAGTAACCACGTTGTTGCCTGTGAGCATAATTGAATTTGGATTGCTGCCGCTCACTAAATCCCCGCTCCAACCCGCGAATGCCCAACTAGAATCAGGAGTTGCAGTCAGTTGGACAGTGTCGCCGCATTGATAGCCACTGTACGGACCATAATTCCCATCTGCCAAATCCTGACCCGCGGAAATCACTTCTGTTGGGCCACCTGTTACCCCATAGAGGTAGCCACTGAACGGCGCATGGGATTGGAAATATGGATGGGGGTAAAGCTCAAAGCCTCGTCGCTCCGTGTCTGTAAGAAGTAAACTTATGATAGATGTGTCTGAAACGGGCATAACTCTGGCAAACCCTATATTGTTGCTGGGATTATACACGCCCAAAATGAAATTACCGTTGTAATTCAATGAACCACCATCTGCCGGATCAGGTAACACTTCCCCATCAGAGGGGTCTGGGTCGGGGTCAAAGCGGTTGTAATAGCTGTCGACAGTTGGCGTGTAAATAGTAACATACGGCCTGACCCAACCCGCCGCACCGTATGCCACGTAGGTGCCTGACATTGTTCCACCCGGTTGTCCAAGGTCGACTACATTTATTCCATATTGAACATCAATGTAATCAATCTTGATAAATTTGCTATTGGGGAAAATCGATACATCATGGACAATTCTGCGCAGAGGGTCAGAGTGCTCATCAAGCCACTCTAGCCGCACAGTTTTTCGATCGGGGCCATCATAGACAATTGAAGCACTCACAAGAGGCCCCCGGCCAGCGTCAGAATCGAGGTATTGCGATCCGACCTGGTCTTGATTGCCCGCACTTTTGATGTAGAATTTCTTTATCGCAAACTGATTGAACCCATCAACAAAGGGCTCATATTGAACTTTAATTTCGCTATTCTCCAAAATCAGATAGCTGTTGTTTGGCCCTATTTCCACACGCAGGTTGGCATCCTCACCGCCGCCTTGCGTCGTAACAGTACCGTTACCTACCACATTTATAGTAAGATCACAGGTGGCTACAGTAGGTGATTCGGCCTGCACGGGTATGATAAACAAGAGGCTGTTCAATGCTACAGCGAAAATTGCACCAAGCAGACAGATGTACAAACGTAAAATTTTTTGGGTGGCAGTTGTCATTTTTCAACCTCGGGTGAGCTTCACAATTTTTTATCAGGAACACATATTTGAAGGAACAGTCCTTTTTCTATATTTTTATAATTGAAGGGTGCTCTCAATCTCGATATTTTTTCTCATCGCAGTTGAGTGAGTTCACTGCCCATTAGCGTCCCTGCTTTGGGCAAAGCAAAAAAGCTGTAGATTGTTTTTTGGAAACTCGTGCGGGCAAACTGTTTGTCAACACAGGTATGTGCGTGGTTAGTCGCCACTTTAATCAAACTGGCCTAGCTTTCCTAACTATTTTTCATTGTAATAAAAAGACGTCAGGATTTAGTGAGAATTTAATTAAAAAATAGTTAGGACTTTAAATAGTTTGGTTGAGCAGCACACTGAACGCTCATTGGCTCTGAATGATGATTGGCAGGAAGATGTAAAAATCCTCTGGCGCCGGCTTCACTGTCTGGGTGAAGGTCGCGGTCACCAACTTGTCTGTGGTCATCGTCGCCGTTGTCGGATTGGTGGTGCCGCTCGCGTCGCCGCTC
>CAYPUV010000043.1:0-21711 GCA_964413895.1 uncultured Anaerolineaceae bacterium | reverse complement strand
GGGGTTGACGGGGCACAGTAAACGGGGGGGGTCGTATTGGGGGCGGGTGTCGAGCGGGGGGTCTTCCACCTGCCCCTGCCACGGGCGTTGGGTGCGCTGCGGCGAAACAAGCACCCACTCGCCGGTGAGGGGGTTCAATCGGCGGTGTGGGTGCGCGGTGGGGTTAAAAATAGTCATCTCTGGCAAGCCTCACTTTCACTAAACTGGCACGTGAAGTTTACCAGAGCCAGGGGGGAAAAGTAAAGTACCCAAAAAACAGCATGTGCTCAATTCAGGTCTTCCATTTCCAACGAGGTGGTGATGGCCACACAACCGCGAATTGTGCGCGCCACAGGGCAATAGTCAGCGTGGAACCCGTGCACGCGCGCGGCTGTTTCACGGTGCTCCGGGGCAATTTTAAGGTGATACGTCACATGGATCCGTTTGACCACCAGCACATTGCCTTCTTTTTCCACTTCACCAGCAGCGTCTGCAACCAATCGACCCTCGCCGGCCGGGATTTTGCGCGCTTCCAGCGCGCCGCCAAAGGTGCCGGTCAGTCACCCTGCCGCCGCAGTCACCAGGTAGTCTAGCGTGGTGGCGTGCGTCTCGTGTTCCGCCATGTCAACACCATAGTGCTCTGCAATTTCAGAATGGACGCTCAAATAGATGGGCGTGTCCTCATGAGGAATGAAAACACGGCGCAGTGGGCCTCTAACCCGTTCAACTCGCACACACGATGTGTACACAACTTTGTCGCTCATCGCAACTCCTTTCAGAAGACAGCTAAATTTATGGTAACGATTTCCCTCCTAATGAAAAGGGGGACACAGAAAATGGGGAAAAACTAAAAACGCCAAGGCTGATTGTTAAACACCTTAGCCACCTGAATAGATACGCTTTTTTTTTGTTGCACCTTCACACTATGGTTGCACTTTCAGAGTTGTGACCAACTAACCGTGATATTGCCGCTAGATTTTCTTTCCCTGTCCCCTCTCTCAATGGGAAAGGGGAGCACCCAAAGGGCACAGGTGCAACAGCCCTGGCCGTGCAGGACCCTGGTTGACAATTGGCTGAAAGTTGCTAGAATCGAAGAGATGGAATTGTTCCCCCCTAGTACCATTGCTCAAAGGCACAGTTATGACAAAACAAATATTAATTATTGATAGCGACAAGGGGTTTTCTACGATATTATCAGAGGCGTTAAACAACCACCCGGCGTTTCAGGCTGTGGCAACGAGCAGTAGCGCGCAGGCCATTCAATACGCAGTAGAAAACACCGTTGATTTAGCGATCATTGATCTGGGCTTGTCCGATATGCCGCCGCTAAAGCTGGCCCATGCTCTGAGAGAAGCCAAAGAGGATCTGGCATTGATGGTGATCCCTTTAATGGGGCAAGACGTGCCCTCAGAAGTAACTGATCTGGGCATTCAAGGTATTCTGCCCAAGCCCTTTTTTGTGGGCGACCTTCCCAAACTTGTGGGGCAAACTGTTGGGCTAGAATTAGAGAGCGAGGAGCCGGCTCCACCGGCAGCACCACAAACAACCAGAGTCCTTCCTGCCGCGCCGCGCCGCCCTCGTCCACGATTTGCACCCCGTACCCCCAACGCGCCCAATCGCCGCACCAACTTAAAACCCAGAGAGCTTCGTCCTGTTCGCCACCAACCTCGCCCCAGTGCCAGGAACGCTCCCGCAGCAGCGCCATCTATTTTACCCTCATGGAAGTTGGAACAACTGCACAAGCACCAGGGTGAAATTGTGGATTTGCTGAGGACCTTAAACACCGAGATACGGGCCGAAGTTATTTTTCTCACTGCCGGCAGCGAACTGGTTGCCAAAGCCGGCTCAATGCCCGATGAGCGCGCGCAAACGTTAGCTGCGCTGGTTGCAGCAAGCGCAGAGGCCGCTGCTCAAGCCGCCGCTTTTTTGGGCGAAAGAGATGCCAAGTTTGAGCAAAGCCTACACGAAGGGCATGATTTTCGATTGTACTCGTACAGTTTGGGGCAAGGGGTCGTCCTCTCGCTGGCACTGGGGACTAATATTCCACTGGGTATTTTGCGCCACCAAACCCGTTTAACCGGTAAAGATTTGATGAAGTATATTAAATAACTGGTAACTATTCAGCTACCCCGTTCAAAATGTCATTGCGAGCGTAGCGAAGCAATCTCCGGCAAACAATAATGGGGATTGCTTCAGCCCTACGGGCTTCGCAATGACACGGCTGAATAGTTACAATAACTGATAGAAATTAAAGTTTGGAGATTGAGCGTTGAAGACAATCTCCAAGCCCCCTCTTTATCATCCCCGCAGGCGAGCGCGAACGCGCGCACAGTGGGGACACTCCGCGCCAGTGTACTCGCGTCCGCAGGTTAAACAAACCCGAACTTCTTTTTGTTTTTCTTCGCTCACCTCTTCAATAATTAATAGGACGTTTTGTTGCAGTAACTGTTCCAGAAGCCTGGTGACGTTGGTTTTATTGATAAAATATTGATTATCCTCTTTGATGAGCTGCCCCCCCAGCACCGTAGCGCCCACTCTGGACGCAGTGGCGGAAAGTGTATGTGAGCCATTACGTGTGATGGTCATTCAATCTCCAGTGAAATAGATTTAGATTTGTGATGCGCAATATTGAATTAAACAATACGCTGCATCGTCTGTATTAATGTTACATCTTGTTCCGGCAATACGGTACGCGGGTCGAGGATCAGATGGTCAGCTTCAACGCGAACAATGACCGGTGGGTCGGCGGCGCGCAGGCGGGCAGCTACAGCGTTGGGCGATGCAGCGGGAATTGCCAGCGCTCGCGTGGGCAATTGTTGTCCGGGCAAGCTTCCCCCACCAACCGCCGAAAATGTGTTAATCACCTCCGCTCGCACCCCCACCCGCGCCAAAGCGCGCTGCCATTTTCGCGCCCGGCGCGCGATGCGCGCCTTGTCCATCGCTATCATCTGCCAGGTGGGAATTTCTTCCACTGCCCGATCTTCAAGATAAGCCAACAATGTTGCCTGCAATCCAGCCAGTGTTGTTTTGTCTACGCGAAAAGCACGAGCAAGCGGGTGTTTCTTAATCCGGCTGATAATATCAGCCCGTCCCATAATCAATCCTGCCTGCGGGCCACCCAATAATTTGTCGCCGCTGGCGGTAACAACACTCACCCCACTGGCGATGCTTTCTTGAATAGTGGGTTCGTGCACCAAACCATAGGGTGTGGTATCCAACAACGTCCCAGACCCCAAATCATCCATCACAGGGATACCGTAACGCGTACCCAATTCTACCAGTTCTCCCAATGTTGGTTCGGTAGTAAAACCCACCACCGCAAAATTGCTGTGGTGTACGCGCAAAATCAACCCGGTGTTCACAGTATGCAAATTTTCTTCATAATCTTTAACGTAGGTGCGATTGGTGGTTCCTACCTCTACCAGGGTTGCGCCAGACTGCCGCATAATATCGGGGATGCGAAAGCCGCCGCCAATTTCAATGAGCTGCCCCCGGCTAATTAGAACTTCTTTTTCTTTTGCCAGCGCGCCTAATGTTAAAACCAGTGCCGCAGCATTGTTATTAACCACAACGGCTGCCTCTGCGCCGCTTAGGCGACACAACAACGACTCTGCATGGTTATAACGCGACCCACGCTTGCCTGTATCCAGGTTAAATTCCAGGTTGTTGTACGCCTGCGCCGCTTCTACCATGGCTTGCCTGGTACGGGCACTGAGCAACGAGCGTCCCAGGTTGGTGTGGATGATGACACCGGTGGCATTAATAACCGGGCGCAGCGACGGCGTGACCATCGCTTGCAATCGCCGGGCAATAGCTTGCACAATATCTTTCCCTGGGGGAACGGGCTCATCATGCTCTAGTACTTGCGCGCGAATGACAGCCAGCTCATCGCGGATGGCTTCTACAAGGAGCGCGTGATTGTGTTTTTGCGCCAACCCATTCAGGTCGGTATGCTTTAACAAGGTATCAACCGAAGGGAGTTTACGCAGTTTTTGGTGATTACTCATCGCTACACACTCGTCGCTTTCGGATATTAGGTGTTATGCTTATAGTCAATCTTTACAGAATATAGCACACCGTTAATCATCCCCTGGTCAAAAAGAAGGTCTCCATCAAAATAAATACGCCCAACAATACAGCAAGCACCATCCAATCTAACACTTGAATGCGTTGCAAGTAAGCCGTTAAAACAACAAAAAGCCCTGTTTCTCCGGCGTGACGCAACATTCGATGGGGGTCTTGCTGTCGCCAGGTTTTGCTGGCAAAGCGGTGGTTAAAATATGCCGAAAATGGAATAGCCATTGCGGCGAAAGTGATAAACAATAAGCCAAACAACCATACTTCTGTCACTGGCGTGGGGATTAATCGCGTGAATGTAAATTGCAATCCGGCCAGACCGGTTAATACAACAATGGTGGCTAAAAACCCCCACCAGCGCAAACTCATTGTCATCCTCCCATCGTGAACCTATTATACTGCTAAAGAGAAAAATAAAAAATGTCGTCGCAGCTATCAATTAACGCAATTTGCTATACTGTAACAGAAGTCCGTTATCCATTGTACTCACTACGCTACCCCAACTACCAGAAAAATCATAATTATTCACCTCTTCCTCCTCTTCCTCCTTCCTTTCCTCCGCAAAACGGGGAAGGGGAAAAACATACCGCATTACTCCTTACAAGGAACTAATCTCATTCATCTGAGCTTTAACTGGTTTATCTATGAGCGTATCGACGAACGTCCGCCAAACCAAACCCATAGATTTTGGGGAACTCACCATTTTTCTGACCATATTGCTGGGGATTTATTTGACCAGTTTTTACAATTTCTGGTTATTCCACGCCTTGATAGAACTGTTTAGTGTGGTGGTAGCCTTCAGTATTTTTCTGTTTGGATGGAACTCGCGCCATATCTCCCATTTTCCATTTATTCAATTCATCAGCGTGGCTTACCTTTTTGTGGCGGGAATGGAATTATTGCACACGTTGATGCTCCTGGGAACAAACCTTGTTACTAATAGTGATGTTAACCCGGCCATTCAATTATGGCTGGTTGCCTGGTACGTAGAAAGCGCATCGCTGTTTGCTGCCACCTGGTTTATTAACAGACAACCCAACTGGAACGTCATTTGGGGAAGCTTTATTGTTGTGGTTGGCGCGCTGCTAGCCGCTATTTTTTACTTCCGCGTTTTCCCTGTAGTTTTTATTGAGGGTACAGGTTCAACGCCGTTCAAAACAATCAGTGAGTACATTGCTTGTTTGATAGCGCTGGCAGCGCTGGCGCGCTTGTGGCAAAAGAAGCAACGACTAAATCCCACGCTTCTTCAAATTATGACTGTTTCAATTGTTGCCATCGTCATATCTGAACTGGCGTTTTCGCATTATAATAATATACAAGACCGGCTAAGTTTGATTGGACACATTTTCAAGCTTTTCTCATTCTATTTCATTTACCGGGCTGTGATCACCATCGGGTTAAGTGAGCCGATCGGCCTGTTGTTTTATGATTTAAGGCAAAAGCAGAGGCAATTGGAGGCGCAAATCACAGAACGCACAATAGAAATCGCCCGCCGACAACAGGCTGAAGCAGCCATCCAACAACGCAGTCGCCAGCTAGAGCTTCTGAACCAGGCCGGAAAGGCCTTTAACGCCTCTCTTGATCTGGATGTTGTACTCACCCGTGTTCTGGAAGAAGTGCGCACCCAGATGAATGTGGTTGCATGCTCAGTTTGGCTCATTGATCCCAAAACCAAAGATTTGGTTTGCCGGGAAGCCACCGCACCCAAACGCGACGTTGTGCGCGGTTGGCGGTTGGCACCGGGAACCGGGTTTGTGGGTTGGGTGGCCCAACACAGAAAATCCTTGAATATTCCCAACGCTCTGGAAGATAGCAGGCATTTCACCAGCATTGACGAACAAACCGGGTTAACACTCCGCTCCATTTTGAGCGTTCCCCTGTTGGCAAGGCAGCGCATTGTAGGTGTTTTGCAAGTGGTAGACAAGCAAACCAATCGCTTCCGAAAGGATGATGTTGACCTGTTGGAATCACTGGCCACGGTGGGTGCTATTGCTATCGAAAACGCCCGACTGTACGAGCAAGCCGTTAAAGATGCCCAAACCAAGCTCATCCTGCTGAAAGAAGTGAATCACCGGGTTAAAAATAATCTCTCCGCGCTGATCGGTCTGCTGTACATGTCGATGGAACATACAACAGGCAATTCTGAGCAACGCTTATTCCAAAACCTCGTCAATCGAGTGCAGGGGTTGGCAACGGCGCACACGCTGCTTTCTGCAACAGAATGGCGTCCACTGCAGCTAGACAATCTTGCCGAGCAGATTATTTATGCTGCCTTGCGGATGGCGCCGCACCCGCAACAGGTAGCGGTGTCTGTGCAGCCATCGCCGGCTAAAGTATCGCCAGAGCAGGCGCACTATTTGGCAATGATCATTAACGAATTAACAACCAATGTTGTCAAACATGCCACAGTAAACACAAATTCTCGCCTGGAAATTACCGTAAGTATCTCATCTAGGTCTGAATGGGTGATATTTGAATTTAAGGACAATGGGCCTGGCTTCCCTCCCGAAATTCTACAGCACCGCCCCGAAAGCTATTACATTGGTTTTGAGTTGATTGAACATATCACCAACAAAAGTTTAGACGGGAACCTATTTTTGGAAAATAACCATGGTGCAATTGCGCGCATCGAGTTCAAGCCAGAAACGTTTCAAGCGTATGCTGAGTAAATAATTGGGCAATTAAGCAGAGGTCAAGAATGACAGATTCGGAAAAAATCCGTGTGTTGATTGTAGATGATGATTTATTAGTGATAAAAATGGTCAGGTCTATCTTGGGCCGGACAGAAAATAGGTACACCATTGTTGGCGAAGCGTACAACGGGCAGGAAGGTGTGGCCCTCACCAAACAATTCAAGCCCGATGTTATTCTTTTGGACATAAGAATGCCCCAAAAAAATGGCATTGAAACCGCACAACAAATCTACGACGAGTGTCCAACGCCCGTTGTGTTCTTAACTGCCTATGATGAACCAGACCTGGTAAAGAAAGCCAGTGAAGCGGGGGCCGGCGCGTTTTTAACCAAGCCTCCCCAACCTCGGGAAATAGATCGTGCCATTACCATTGCAATGGCACGTTTTAGCGATATGGTGAAACTGCGCCGACTCAATGCGGAACTGCAAGAAGCATTGGACAAGGTGAAAACGCTGGAGGGGTTATTGCCAATTTGCGCTTCTTGCAAAAGAATACGGAACGAAACGGGCCAATGGGAGGCGGTAGAAACTTACATTGAACACCACAGTCATGTAGAATTCAGCCACGGTCTATGTCCAGAGTGCGCTCAAAAACTTTATCCCACCATTTTTAAGGAATAACGTAACTATTTTCGGCTGTTCTTCGCCTCTAGTGCCTGTACCAATTGCACCAGTGTTCGGTTCACCGGAGTGGAAACACCCAACTCTTGCCCCAAACGCACAATTGCGCCGTTGATGGCCTCAATTTCGGTGCGACTGCCACGCACAATGTCCGACAGCATAGACGAGCGCGTTTCGCGGGTTGCTTCGGCAACTTGCAGCACCCGCGCCACCGGGTTGGCGTAGGGCAGCGATACGCCCCGCGCCTGCGCTACTGCCACGCCTTCCGCCACTGCCGCCGAAAGTACCGCTTGTGCCGATTCTACGTCCACCAAAAAACCGTTGCGCACCCCCAACACCGCCGTGAGCGCATTGATGCCCACATTAATGATGAGCTTACCCCACAACACCGCCTCCAGATTCTCTGTAACTTCACACCCCAACCCCGCCCGCGCAAACAACTGTTGCGCTACCCGCACCGGGCCGGCCACAGCACGCCACGTGGCCAGGTGGATTTGCCCCACCCCGGAATGGTACACGGTTCGCGTCGCAAGCAGGGTTGCGCCATTGGTAGAAACACCCGGCAACGCCCGATTTTCCCCCAGCACTGCCGCCAGCTTTTCCACATTGCCCAATCCATTTTGCAGAGTCAGCGCCACACCATCCGACTTAAGTACCGTCGTGGCAACCTGAGCTGCATACGGTGTATCAAAGGTTTTCACACACACCAGCGCCAAATCCGCCCAGCCCGCCACCTGTGAAGCGTCGCGGAGCACCCGCACCACTACCGTTGTTTCAGTTCCATCTTGATGCCGCAACGTGATTTTCTGCTGCTGCACCTTCGGCGCGGCACGGCGACTCACCACCAGCACATCCGCCAACGGCGATAAATACCCGGCCAGCAAACTTCCCACTGCACCTGCACCGATGATTGCAAGGTTCATTCTATCTGCCTCCCACACCATCCCCATCCTTGATCAATACAATTGCTCTAAAACCTCATCTTTAATAGTGTAGCAGTGTTCCGGCGCAGGGAATGTGCCCTCTGCCACTTCCGTTTTAAATTGCGTCAGCGCGGCCACCATTTGCGCTCGAACCTGGGCATACTGTTTAACAAACTTCGGCACAAATCGGTCAAACAGGCCAACCATATCGTGCATTACCAGCACCTGAGCATCGCAATGGGGGCCGGCCCCAATGCCAATGGTGGGAACGTCTACTGCTTCAGTGATAAGTTTTGCCACCCGGTCGGGAATGGCCTCTAACACAATAGAGAAACAGCCCGCATCTTGCAAGGCTTTTGCGTCGTCAATAAGTTGGCGCACAGCGGCAGCGTCCTTTCCCTGCACCTTGAAGCCTCCTAATTTTGAAACTGTCTGCGGGGTTAGCCCAACGTGGCCCATCACCGGAATACCTGCCTCGATGACGGCTTTGGCCATCGGAGCGGTCAACACCCCCCCCTCCATTTTCACAACATCCATTCCGCCTTCTTTTAAGAAGCGTCCGGCATTGTGTACCGCTTCATCGGGGTTGGTGTACGACATAAACGGCATATCGCCCACCAACAACGCTCGTTTTGCCCCCCGCGCCACTGCCCGGCAGTGGTGCAACATCTCGTCCATTGTCACCGATACCGTGTTTGGCAACCCCAAAACAACCATTGCCAGCGAATCGCCCACCAGCGCCACCTCAATACCCGCTTCATCGGCAATTAAGCCGGTAGGATAGTCATACGCTGTAACCATTGAAAACTTTTCGCCCCGTTCTTTGCGTGCCTGCAAATCTAGTATTGAAATTTTTGATTGTGAAGCCATTGAATTTATCCTCCTGCTAAGGTTCTAACTATTGCAATGATTCTACCCTTGTTTTTACAATCGGACAAAGTAACTTCTCAACAGTCTGGGGGCATTGTTTCCAGACCTGACAGGTTCTTCCCCGAATAGTTGAGAAGGAGCCGGACAGAGGCACAATTGTATCATACCCCTACTTTGCTTCAGCTTCAATTTTACGTCGTCATAATAAAATTGTGGTATACTGAATTTGAAAACTATACCGAAATCAGACACTTGTGACTGACAGCTAGCCAGGAGTTAAAGAAATGGTCAACCACAAATTTGGATTCCATATTAACGCTATCAGCAAACCTGTCGCCGACGCCATCCTGCGCATCAAACCACAGTTGATAAAAACCCTGCACCACGATGTGAATTTTTGGAGAAAAGTACGCCAAATTTTGCCAGATACTTTTATTGTGGGCCGCCTATTCGACCCCACCCAGCAATTTGAAGATGACCCTGTTCGACGCGGGCGAGAATTTGCCGAGCGCATTTTGCGCGAAGAGGTGAACCGATTTGAGGCAAACGGGCGGCCAATCTACAACGCATGGGAATCATTTAACGAAGTGATGTCTGAAACGTCGCCGGACGACAAGCAAAAACGGTACGATGCGTTTCAGGTGGCGTTTGCCGAAAAAATGAAGGCCGCGGGGTTTGAAGCTGTAGCAATGAATTTTGCCACCGGAAATTTTTTGGGCGAACAGTTTTTGAAGAATTTTCAGGGAACACTGGAGACCCACAAATATCTGGGCTTTCACGAGTATGATTGGCCAACATTGGATCGTTTGCACAAAATTGGCCTGGCCGATGGCAACGGGGGGATGTGGCTGGCACTGCGCTATCGACGCATCATGCAGGTGGTGCGGCAACAGTACCCTAACCGGCACACGGCCATCATCACCGAACTGGGTATGACGCAGGGCGTACAGGGTGGTCCCGATGTGGGGCCGTGGGATAAGAGTCATCCCATCAGCCCCGATGATTACTGGCAAAGTTTGCTATGGTACAATAGCGAGATAATGAAAGATGATTACGTCCTGGGCGCCTGCCTATTTGTGGTCGGTGCAGCGTATCCGTGGGAATCGTTTGAGCAGTTGGGGCCAATTATGGAACGCCTGGCCACGTTTCAGGAACAAACAGCCATCGCCGAAGCCGAACCTGTGCCCACTACCCCAGTGGAGACGGACAGGGCAACGCCGTCCGCAGCAACCGAACCCACAGAGGTTTCGCCAGTCACTTCACCGCCAGAAAGCGTAGGCGAGACCACAGCACCGCCTATTTCTGAACCAACGCCGCCGTCGTCCAGCCCGGGAACCTCTATTCCGGCCAATATCCCTCCCCCCAGTACGCCGCCGCCGGCATTTCCGGGCGTCAACACCGGCGCAACTACCAACACTATGGCGATTACAATGCCGTCAGCGGTGGCAAATTATCATAGCCATTATTTTTTGTTCCCCAAAAACACGCCGGTGTGGTGGTATGCCGCCGCGCAGGACTATTTTGAGCATTTTGGTGTGACACGCGGGGAACGCCTGGCAGACGCTCTTTTTCTGCGCGGTGCGCAAGGGCACACCATCACCTGCTTGAACCCTTCAGCAGAGGTCGTGGCAAAAATCAAGCAACTCAATCCTATCGCTAAACTCGATATCCTCAATGTATCATCACCGGCAGAACTGGCGGAGGTTCTGCGGGGGAGAATTTTGCAAAATGTTGCGTTTGAATGAGCGATGAGTATAATTCGAGCCACGTATTCATACTTTGACAGACGGCAAAAGGTGAAACACATGGCAGCAACCCTGTCTTTCGTCGCTCATCTTTCGTCATCAATTACTGACCGACTATAGGTTGCGTTTTAACTATCCTTGAACACAATTTAAAATGCAAAGAGGCTGGTGGGAACCAGCCAGCCTCTTGCGGAAGAAAGAAGGAGATGCGCGATATTCATCGCGGTTTTGTATCCTTAGTATATCCCAAACACCCTCCCAGTACATCGGCAAGATAACCGTTTTTACCAAAGACAAGTTAGGTTAAATCGCGTATTCACCCATTTTACATTGGCAATTGGAGTTTTTATGGCAAGAATAAATCTCAGTGCCTGGAGAGAAATTCTGGCTCGTATTTTTGATGGATTTGAAACACAATACAATGTCTCACCAGAATGGCTCATCAATCCGAAAACAAACCGCCGCCTCAAGCTCGATTTGCTGTACCCAGAAATCGGGTTGGCGGTTCGGTTTGAAGGGTTGAAAAGCCATCAGCAACGACGACTACTCAGCCTGGAAGAGGAATTACAAGAAAAGCAACGTACTGCCGCCCGCGAGGAGATGTGCCGGCAACACGGCATCAGCCTGGCCATATTGAACCTTTCGATAGTGGAACTCGGCGAGGTCTTCGCCTCGCTGGAAGGCGCTATGAGCCGCGCAACCCGCCTGCTTGCAAAAGACGCCTCTCGCCCACCGGAAGAAAAAGCCACCTTGCTGGAACGGATGCGGAATGCGCGCGCCACAGCCAACCAGATGCGGCGAGGCGTGAAAAATGACCGTGACCTGAACAACTACTCGGCATTGTGGCACGACCGCCAATTCCAACAAACAGCAGCAGAAGCCGCAGCGCGCGTCGCACCGTTGCTCGCCCTGAGAGAGGGGATGCGGATTGAACACACTCATTTTGGCGAAGGCCTGGTAGAAGTTGTGAAACCCAGCGGCGATGATTTGCAGGTGACAATTGATTTTATTGAAGCAGGACGGCGCACCTTTTTGGTCAGTCTGCTGGCAGACAAACTTTCAATTATCAATGAGTAATGAACAATTCACAAAAAAGGACGAGCAACCAATGACCAACAACAATAAGCTGTACCGCAAAGTTATTAACTCGTGGGCCATGTACGACTGGGCAAATTCTGCGTTTGTAACCACCGTGATGGCGGCTGTGCTGCCGGTGTATTACAGCAAAGTAGCTGCCTCAACCTTGCCGCCTAATGTAGCAACAGCCTACTGGGGTTACACCACCACCATTGCTCTGTTGATTGTAGCGTTTTTGTCACCGATTTTGGGCGCCATTGCCGATTTTTCCGGGGTGAAGAAAAAATTTCTGGCCTATTTTGCCGCGATGGGCATTGTGGCAACGGCATTTTTGTATTTTGTTCAAACCGGCGATTGGCTCATTGCCAGCCTGTTTTTCATTGTGGGCAATATCGGTTTTGCAGGGTCGGACATGTTTTACAACTCACTGCTGCCGCATGTGGCACGCCCAGAAGATATTGACCAGGTTTCCACCCGGGGGTATGCCTTTGGCTATTTGGGCGGTGGACTGATGTTGGCCATTAACATCGCTATGATCCAATTAATGCCCGATGCCGAAGTGGCGACCCGCCTGGCTTTTGTCACCGTCTCGATTTGGTGGGCAGTGTTCACCATCCCCATTTTAAGAAACGTAACAGAGCCACCGGCCAGCAAAAAGGGGTTGGAACACCTCAGCCCGATACGTGCCGGGTTTCAGCGGTTGAATGTGACGTTCCATGAAATTAGACACTACCGGCAATTGTTTATCTTTTTGATTGCCTTCTGGGTGTACAATGATGGCATCGGCACAATCATTAAGATGGCAACCATCTACGGCGCGGAAATTGGCATTGACCAAACCACGCTCATTGGCACGCTGCTGCTGGTGCAATTTGTGGGCATTCCGTTTTCATTTGCTTTTGGGTGGCTGGCAAAACGGCTGGGAACCAAAAATAGCATTTATCTGGCATTAGCAGTTTATACCCTCATTTCTATTTTAGGATATTTTATGAGTGCCGCGTGGCATTTTTGGGTGTTGGGGATTATGGTCGGTACAGTACAAGGCGGTGCGCAGGCGCTGAGCCGGTCGCTGTACGGTTCGATGACGCCCAAAGCCAAAACTGCCGAGTTCTTTGGGTTTTACGGGATGAGTTCCAAATTTGCGGGGATTGCGGGACCGCTGTTGTTCGCGGTGGTGGGGCAAATTGCCGGATCGAGCCGCTTGAGTATTGTGTCTATTATTATTTTCTTTGTGGTGGGTGGGTATCTGCTCAGCCGGGTGGATGAGAAAGAGGGCATCCGTGTGGCGCAAGAGGAAGACGCAAAGGGCTTGACACAGTAAATCTCATTATTTATGAAAATAAACCCGTAGTGACAGAGTAATACTCTGTCACTACAAATGAACAAAATCCAATGCCAAACCGCCATCGAAAACCGAATAGATTGCAAGGCCATGACTATAGCCAATCCGGATATTACTTTGTCACACTCACCACAAAAAATCGGCTGCCTTACTTCGGCAAAATTAACGACGAACACACCCATTTAAACGAGTATGGTATCCTCGCGCAAAAATATTGGCAAGAAATCCCTGTTCATCATCCAGATGTAGAAATTATGTTTTCGCAGTTTTACCCAATCATATTCACGGCATTATCATCATTAGTAAATCACAAGAAGTAGGGACAGAGCAATGCTCTGTCCCTACGATTGGATTACTATCAAAGATCGTTCAAAGTTACAAGGGCATTGTAACCAAAAACATTCGCGCTCAATTCGGCAGTAATAATTTTGGCTGGCAACGTTCCTTTTATGACCACATCATTAGAAATCAACAATCATTGGATGAGGTTCGTTTCTATATTACCAATAACCCCCTCAAGCATTTTTTGCAACAAAAAAAGTAGGGGCAGAACATTGCTCTGTCCCTAAAAATTACTACTACAACTTCGCCAACAGCCCAACTTTGGCATTGAATTCTTCAATCAATGCGTCCATCTCTTCGGTATGGTTGTGGATATCTTTCCAGTAGTTGCGGTCGTACCACTGCGCCTGAATTTCTTCATAGGTTTTACCCTGCTGTTCCACCCAGGTGTAGTATTTCAAGTTGTGAACGCGCTTGCGGTCAGCGTAGGTAAGTTCCTGCAGATGGTCGGTGGTTAAGCCCATCAAGTGCCGTTCGTAGGTGGCAGCCGCATCCGCTGCGGTAAATTCGCCACGGTCTTTCGTCAATTCGCGCAGGCGGCTATCATACATTTCCATCGAGTCGGTGAGCACGGTCACAACCACATCATTTTCGCCCAATTCATAGTATTTAGCGAACTTAATAGCGGTAACCAGGTTGCTCACACCGGAAATACCCAGCAAGTCAAGCTGATTGACCAATTCTTCCGGCACACCCTGTTGGATGAGATATTTGCGACCTTCCGCTTCATTGAACAACCGAATGAGGCTCATCGGCGTTTCATCATCTACGGCGACGACCATATCGGTATTTTTAACGTTGTGAATCCACGGCACATGCTTGTCGCCAATACCTTCGATGCGGTGCGCGCCGAAGCCGTTTTGCAGCAGGGTGGGGCATTGCAACGCTTCGCTGGCGGCAATTTTGCTGTACGGGAATTTTTCCTTCAGATAATCGCCTGCGGCAATGGTACCTGCCGAGCCGGTAGCGGAAATGTACCCGGCAAAAGTATCGTGGGGACCCATTTCTTTTTGCAAAACTTCTTCGATGGCGGGGCCGGTGATTTCATAGTGCCAGAGGTGGTTGCCGAATTCTTCAAACTGATTAAAGATGACCAGGTCTTCGCCAGATTGACGCAACTCGTTACATTTATCAAAAATCTCTTTGACATTGCTTTCACTACCGGGGGTTTTGATGGTCTCCCCGGCGACGGAAGCGAGCCAATCGAAGCGTTCCTGGCTCATCCCCTCTGGCAAAATGGCGATAGATTCGCACGCCAGCAAGTTCGAGTCGTATGCGCCGCCGCGACAATAGTTGCCGGTGGAGGGCCAGACGGCTTTTTGGGTTGTGGGGTCAAACTGTCCGGTGACCAATCGCGGAACCAGACAGCCAAAGGCGGCGCCAACTTTGTGTGCGCCGGTGGGGAACCATTTGCCAACCGGGGCGATGATTTTTGCCGGGACGCCGGTCAGTTCAGGGGGGAAAACCAGGTAGTTCACATCGCCGAAACCGCCGCCCTGTGCCACCGGCTCGTTATGCCAGGTGATACGGAACAAGTTCAGTGGATTCAAATCCCACAAGCCCACGTTCTTCAGTTTGGCAACGATTTTGTCGGGAATAAGGCCTGGGTTTCGCTGCTGTTTGAAGGTGGGAATAATGATGTTGCGTTCCCGCGCCCGCTGGATAGTGCGTTCCAACGGTTCGGGATGGATGGTGAGGTCAATAACTTTCATGGTGTCTCCTTTTTGGAAGGAATGAAGCAAGAAGAGGAGGGAGTATGGGTTGTTTTCACCTGCTCCCTACTGCTTGCTTCCTAAAAAATCGCTTTTAATGCTTCTAAATTCGGTTCAACCCGATACGGTTTTGTGCCCACCGCGTCGACTGCTTTCATCGCGCTGACAACATCTTTCAGACCGTTGCCGGTATTCAGCACCACGACGCGCTCGTCGGGAGAGACAAGTCTGTCATTGACGGCTTTTACCAGCCCGGCGAAGGCGGTTGCGCCGGCCGGTTCGGCAAAGACGCCGCTCCCCCGCGCCAGAGCAGGAATCGCACGTAAGATTTCCTCGTCGCTCACGCGGACATATGCGCCGTCGGTTTCGGTGACGGCGGCCAGTGCTTTGATGCGATCACGCGGTAATCCGGCACTGATGCTATCGGCAACGGTGTTGGCGGCGATGGGGGGTTTGGTGAGGACGTCTTCGCCGTTGTGCCACGCCTGGTACATGTAATCGCTGCCGGCGGCTTGCACGCCCATCAGTTTGGGCATTTTGTCAATCCAGCCGAGGGCCAGCAAATCTTTTAACCCTTTGTGCAGCCCGCCGATGATGCAGCCGTCGCCCACGCTGACAAAGATACGGTCAGGCGCTTGCCAGTTCAACTGCTCGCAAATTTCAAAACTGGCAGTCTTTTTCCCTTCGCTCATATAGGGATTGTAACCGGTGTTGCGGTTGTACCAGCCATACTCTTTGGCGGCGACCAGACACAGCTCAAAAGCATCGTCATACGTACCTTTGACCAGCATGACTGTGGAGCCAAAGGTGAGCAACTGGGCAATTTTTGCTTCGGGTGCGCTCTCTGGCACAAAAATGACGTTTTTCTGTCCCACACTGGCAGACAGTCCACTGAGGGCGGCGGCGGCGTTGCCGGTACTGGCGGTAGTGATGATTTCTGCGCCTTTTTCCTGCGCTTTTACCACGGCGATGGCGCTGGCACGGTCTTTGAAGGACGCCGTCGGCTGGCGACCGTCATCTTTCACCCACAGCTGTCTCAACCCCAGCTCAGCAGCGAGACGTGGTGCCGGGTACAGTGGCGTCCACCCCACCGCAAGGGGCGGCACGGGCGAATCGGGGTTCACCGGCAACAGGGGCTTGTAGCGCCAGATGGTGCGGTTGAGGTTGTGGTGCAGGGTGTCTGGGCTGATTTGCCGGGCAATGTACTCGTAATCGTACTGCACGTCCAAAATGCCTTCATCGCCGTGATGGGGACACACATAGTCCACTTCATCAGGTTGGTACTCCGCACCGCAAATAGTGCATTTTAAACAGGTTACATGTTTCATATTTCAGGCTCCGGGTTTCGGGTTCCCCCTGCTAATTTTTAACCAGTAATTCCCGGTATGAAAGTACGCCAACCGGACGATAGAACACGGATAGCGCGGAGCATACGGATTTTCACTGATTCTTGTTTTTTATCTGCGCAAATCTGTTTAATCTGTATCACCTGTGCCCTTTGGGTAAACGTTCATCCAAAACGGGAATCGCTGATTTTTAACTATTCCTTGGTGATGTGTGTTCCGGTTTCGCCTTTCAACGCGCGAGCGATGTTTTCAGGATTGGTGATGATGGCTTTTTTGCCGCCCGTTTCCAGGTAGTTGATGACGGCTTGAATTTTGGGGGCCATACTCCCTTTGGCAAAGTGTGTGCCTGTGGCAAGGTATTTTTTTGCTTCTGCCAGGGTCATATGGTCAAGCCATTTCTCATTGGGCTTGCCAAAGTTGAGCGCCACTTTTTCAACAGCAGTGCTGATGACAAACAGATCGGCGTTGATGCGGGTAGCAAGCAGGGACGAGGCGAAATCTTTGTCAATTACAGCGGCTGTTCCCTTGAGGTACCCCTTTTTGTCTGCTACGACGGGGATGCCCCCCCCGCCGACGGTGATGACGATCACGCCTGCGTTAAGCAGCGTTTTTACGGCGTCTTCTTCCACAATGCGTGTGGGCAGCGGCGAGGGCACCACCCGCCGCCAGCCGCGACCGGCGTCTTCTACCACGTCCCAGCCATCTTGTTCTTTGCGGCGCAGCGCGTCTGCTTCGTCCATGAAAGAGCCGATGGGCTTGGTGGGGTTCTGAAAGGCGGGGTCGTCGGCAGAGACTTCTACCTGGGTCACCACGGTCGTGACGGCTTTGTTAATGCCCATCTCTTTAAATTCGTTATACAAATTCTGCTGCAAGGCGTAGCCAATTGCGCCCTGGGTGTCAGCGCCGCACACATCCAGGGGAACTTCGTGCAATTCATGAGCTGCTAATTCCGAACGGCGCAGGATAAACCCAACCTGTGGGCCGTTTCCGTGTCCAATTGCCACATTCCAGCCTTCCCTAATCATCATGGCAATGTGATGTGCAGTTTCGTGCGCGGCCATATATTGATCGCGTACGGATTTGTGTGCTTTATCTTTAATTAGTGAGTTTCCGCCAATGGCGATAACTGCCAGTTTGTTGCTCATTCAATTCACTCCTTTGTAATTTTTCGGGGTAGAGGCAAACATATAGAGCTGCCCACAGGGTGAACATACCAATTCGCCCCTACTTATAATTTATAGAAATAAAGTCAGGAGCAGGGAGCAAGCGAAAATAGCCCATACTCCCTACTTCCTGTTTCTTTATTTCATTGTCAATGCCATGACGGCTTTTTGTGCGTGCAGACGATTTTCGGCTTCATCAAACACAACCGAGTGTGGCCCATCAAGGACACCATCGGTCACTTCGATGTTGCGGTCGGCGGGCAGGGGATGCATGTAGATGGCATCGGGGTCGGCCATTTCAATGCGTCGTTCATCGGTGATCCAGTCTTTGTACTGGTCAATAATGCGGCGCTGCTCCTCTGGCTCGGTGGTGGTCAGCAGGGGGCCCCAGCTCTTGGCATAAATAATGTCCGAACCTTTCATCCCCGCTTCAAAATCATCCATAATTTCCAGGCTGCCATTGTGCTTTTTGGCGTTTTCTTTTGCCTGTTCCACAATATCCGGTACCAGTTTGAATTCAGGCGGGCGGACCAGCCGCACATTCATGCCGTAGCGGGTCATCAACAGGATCAGGCTCTGAGGCACGCTTATCGGTTTGGAATAGCTGGACGCATAAGCCCAACTGACGGTGATGGTTTTGCCGCGCGGGTCACCTTTCTTTTCGATGATGGTCATCAGGTCAGCCAGAATTTGGTGCGGATGGTACAGATCGCACTGCATGTTGAGCACGGGCGAGCGGCTGGCTTCGGCCACCCAACGCATGTACTGGTTGCCAACGCCCCAGTCAACCTGACGGATGGCGATGCCGTCGCTGTAACGTCCCAAAATTTCACCAATTTCTTTCGCTGTGTCGCCGTGAGAAACCTGGGTGGTTTTGCTATCCATAAACATAGCATGCCCGCCCAGTTGTGCCATTCCTGCTTCAAAAGAGGCCCGGGTGCGCGTGCTGGAGAAAAAGAAGAGCATTGTCAATACTTTGTCTCGCAAATAAGCATGAGGTTGGCCCAATGCTCGTTTGCGTTTTAAATCCATCGCCACATCCAGGATGGTATCAATTTCTTCTCTGGTCCATTCCTGGGTAGTGATCATATCACGACCGCGCAAGTCAGTTTGCATTTTTATCTCCTTTATCTTATTCCATTTTGCCCAGCACAAGCGCCAGCAGAGCCATACGCATTACCACACCGTTGTAGGCTTCCTGCCAGTAGCGAGACCAGCGGGTAATGTCCACATCGGCGGGAACTTCATCCATGCGGGGCAGAGAATGCAGCAAAATAGCATCGGATTTGGCTTTGGTGGTTAGCAATTCACGGCTGATTTTGTAGTTCGCCGGGGTGAGTCCCACATCGCCGGTGCGTTCATCGCGAGATTTGGTGTAGTCTGGTTGAACAACCGGTTCCACCAAAATCACATCGGCATCAGCAATAGCTTGTTCTACGTGTTCGGCTTCCTGGAAGTCCAGGCTGTATTGCTTCAGTTCGGCTTTGAATTCGTCGGTTAACGACATATCGGGGGGGGCGATGAAGGTGATCGGGCAATCGAACTGGGTCAGCGCATAAGCCAGCGAGTGCATCGTGCGCATCCGCATATCGCCCACTGCCATCCAGCGCAACCCATCGAGGCGGCCTTTTTCCCGGTAGACGGTGTAGAGGTCGGTCAAAATCTGGGTGGGGTGTTCGCCCCAGCCATCGCCACCGTTGATGATGGGAATGGAAGCCCATTTTGCGGCTTCGTGTGGCGCGCCTTGCTGAAAATGGCGCATCACAATCACGTCGCCGTAGTATTCCAACATTTTCACGGTGTCTTTAATGCTTTCCTGATAGAAGTCGCCGGCGCGGGTCATTTTGGCATCAGAAAAACCGGTAACGTGTCCACCCAGGCGATGCATCGCGGCTTCGTGGGCCAGACGGGTGCGGGTGCTGGGTTGGTAGAATGCAGTGACCAGCGTTTTGTCGGCCAACAAATCACTATTTTGGCGATTGTCGGCAATCGGTTTCAAACGATCGGCAACGTCAAACACGCGGAAAAACTCGTTGCGTTCAAAATCTTTCAGGGAAAGAATGTCACGACCTGCAAAACTTCTCATTGGATTTCCTCCTGCAGAAATTATGAATTTTGGTATTTATTATTCAGCAACGTTGGTAATAGCTGGTGTACCAATGTTGCAGATTAACAAAAGAAGCAAGCTATACATTCGGCGATTGTGCGTCTCGACGGATTAAGCGGAAGCGCAGCAAATCGTCTTTAAAATAAGAGAAGGCTTTAATAATGGGTTTATTGTCTTGATTGTAGCCGACTTCTTCAAAAGAAAGCAATGCCGTTTTTGGTGGGGACAGTTGAAGAACCTCTGCCAACCAGGGTGAGGCATTTAAAGGAACAATTTCGCTCAAGTAATAAGAGAGATGTTGTTGACAAAATGCGGAAAGAAATTGGTATATTGGCTGGTGAAAATCTTCTGCTTTACGATTAGTTCCCGCAATTGCGGTGGGGATGTAGTTTATCACCAACATTACCGGCTGTTTATCAGCTAAAAAGAGTTTTTTGACCACCAACACGCTGGCTGTGAGATCGAGCTGTAGCTCTGAGGCAATGTCCTGGGACACTTGTTTCTTTTCAATGCCGATGATGCGATTGGAAGGCGTGTAGCCGTGTGCCTCCAGCATCACCTCGTAGGTCCAGATTTCTTCCAGGCGGGTTTGGATACGCAAGCCCGGTTCATTGACGAATGTCCCTGCCCCCTGCTTGCGGTAGATAGCGCCTTCTAATTCCAGACGGCTCAACGCATCGCGGATGGTGGTGCGGCTAACGCCAAGTTCATTCGCCAGGGTAGTTTCGGAGGGGATACGCCCTGTTTCAAACTCATCGTTGACGATACGTTGTTTGATGTACGCTTTTACCTGTTCGGTTAAAGAAGGTGTTCGCTTGAGCATGAATTCCAACTCGATTTGTCATATTGTATAGTTGTATGACAACTTTATTTTACACCCAAAGAATAAGGACGTCAATTATGGATTGGGATTTAGAGATAACCCATCGACACCCAAAAATAAGCCCCGCCGGGAAACCCAGCGGGGCTTATTGGCAAACGCCCAAATTACAGCTCGATTTTGGTTCCCAGCACTTTTAAGAACTGTGCCAGCCAATCAGGGTGAGCAGGCCACGCTGGTGCTGAAACCAGATTCCCGTCTACGTAAGCTTCGTCCACGGGAATATCCATATATTCCCCGCCGGCGCGCGTCACATCCGGGCCAACGGCAGGGTACGCCGAACATTTTTTGCCTTCCAACACCCCGGCGGCGGCCAGCACTTGCGCGCCGTGGCAAATCGAGGCAATCGGTTTATCGGCGTGGGCAAAGTGACGCACAATATCAAGCACGCGCGGATTGAGCCGAATGTACTCCGGCGCGCGTCCACCCGGCAGCACCAATGCATCAAAATCGTCAGCATCAACCTCATCAAACGTGGCGTTTAAGGTAAAATTGTGCCCCCGTTTTTCGCTGTACGTTTGGTCACCCTCAAAATCATGCACGGCGGTTCTTACAAACTCGCCTGCTTTTTTGTCGGGACAGACGGCATAAACGACGTGCCCCACTGCCTTCAATGCTTGAAAGGGAACCATTATCTCATAATCTTCCACAAAATCGCCTACCAGAAACAGAATCTTTTTTGCAGCCATTGTAACCTCCCGCAAACTATTAAGTTGGTAAAACAGAGATACTTTATTATACCCCATAATAGAAGAAAGTTTCAAGCGTTGCTTCAATTCTCCACGGCTGTTGCAAAGTCAATTTTAAGGTTTCAAAAAATCGTTGCTTTTCCCCC
>CAYPUV010000042.1:0-21775 GCA_964413895.1 uncultured Anaerolineaceae bacterium | reverse complement strand
GAGCAGGGAAGCGTGTGGGTCATCAACACCGATGGTACCGGCGAGCGCCCCATCATTGGCAACATCAAACAGGTTAAAAGCCCAAGCTGGTCGCCCGACAGCCGCCGCGTCGCCGTCAATTTTCAAGCGGGAGGCACGTTGCAGCCCAGCCATCAGTGTTGGGATTTGAGCAAAGGCAAGCCAAACATAAACTATTGGCAGGCATACGATATTACGCAAGAAATTCGGGTTAACGCAATGGGAATTCCCGTTCCCTTTCTGTGCTGGTGGATGCCCGCTGATGCCCACTGGAAACTACGCATCATCAATGTGGACACCGGCGATTTTGACGATATGCCCGCCGGACAGTACGCTTTTGCCCCCGTCTGGGACCCGGCGGATCCCTGGCGAGTGGTGAGTACTGCCGGGATGGGGTTGGTTGCCACCGACGTGAATCGGGGCACGGCCACGCCCCTCACCACCGACCCGTCTGACCGCGCGCCTGTTTTTTCCCCCGACGGCAAATACATCGCTGTCACCTATCGGCAGGACACCCATTGGGATATTCACCGCCTGAACGCCGATGGCAGCGGGCGCGTGCGGCTGACAAAAACACCGCTGTATGTGACAGCGGTGGACAATTCACCACCGTGGAATAATGTTGCACCGGTATTTTCGCCGGACGGCGCGGAGATTGCCTTCCTCACCGACCGTACCGGCCGGTGGGAGGTGTGGGTGATGAATGTGGATGGCTCAAATCAGCGCCCAATGTTCTCCGCTACGGTGAACGACCAATTAGACATTGAATACACGGGCAACGACGAACGCTCGCTGGGGTGGGGACGGGTGTCCAATTAGCAATGAATAATGAGCAATTTATGCCTCTTCTCTTCCCGGAAGCTTGCAACTTCCGGGAAGATTTTTCCCGGATTTTGAGAAGATACCCCCTACACGTTATAATTTCAGCCACAAGCACATTTTCCCCATAAACATTGGGAGGCGTACATGCCCCATTTTGTAACGTTTTTGGTCAACTTAGTAGACAGCACAACGATTGACAATAACGTGTTGCTCCCGGAAATTATTAACGTTTTTGCCCGGCACAATATTTCGGCCACATTCATGGTATCGGAAGGATGGATCAGACGGGTGGTGCACAAGCAACGTCATTCGATGATAGATAACTTGCAAACGCAGGAAATCGGGTTCTTCAGCGATACGTGCCTGCCTTATCAGCACAGCTCATCGCCACCGGCCAAATTGAACTGGGATGACCAGACACTCACAATGTATGATCGGGCTGTGACGGCGACGGAGACTTTGAGAGATGTTTTTGGACAGCCGCCGACATGTTGGGGGCAAACCAGCGACAGTTGGTGTCCACAGGTGAATGCCGCCTTGCATCGCCTGAACCTCCCGGCAATTGTGTATCCCAAAACTTGCACTCAGGCCGGAACCGGGCCACACTGGTACGCTGGTGTTCTCGTTTTCCCCAATGAGGCTATTTTCCATTTGGGTGCTTCTCTGTTCCCCGCTGGAGATGTGGCGCACACGCTTTCTGCAGTGCAAGAGATGTTGCAAAATCAGCGGATGGTTGGCGCGCGGTGGATGGGTATTTCGATGACGCCGGCTCGCTATGCGGCGAATGCGGCAGAAGCAGTGGCCCAAAATTTAGACCATCTGCTAGAAGGGGTGTTGCGCAACAATCAGGTGCGCTACTTAACCATTGGGCAGGCCCGACAGCTTTATTCATCGCCTTCGCAAACCGTTTACCTGAGCGAAATTGATCAGGCCGTGCGGCAAAGCGGTGGCGAGGAAGATATCCCTACCAACTTTGAGCACTTCTCGGCGGCGGAACTGTTGGATATGATGGTTCGCATTTACAGCGATTTTGACCCTGACCGGGAAACTATCCAGCGACGCATGGTATTTGGCCCCACAGAAGAGCCAACCCCCTTCGACCCGATTGATGAACCAATTTATTGGCCCGATTTTATGGCAGCGTGCCGGATGGTAGCCAATTATGTTACTTACCAACATCGATTGCCCGCCAACGTGTTTTTGCGCCACGCAGAGTGGAACATTGGTGCTTTTTTCCGGGGGGCAATTGATATGTGGCCCAAATTTAGAAATGGACGCCCTCCCCATTTTGTGGAATGGCAACCGGCTTATATGTATCCCGCCATTGGGCACAACCTCGCTGTTGCCGTGCAAGACTCCTTTGAATCGGCGCCGGCTTGCAACGTGACGTTTGACTTGAACGATTTGTTAATGCACACGTGTTTTCAAAGCTGGACATTGCGCCCGGCGGTCGCCGGCCTTTAGGTTGTGCTGCACCGGAACATTTTTTGCGTTTACGGCGTCAATTAAATAGAAGTTCTGAGAAGACTGTGGAAGTAAACGAGAGGCACAGAGGCAAATAATGAAAAAATATTTATTGTTTTTGATCATACTGGTCGTTACAACTGCTTGTGGTCAGTTGCCCAATACAACCGAGCAATCTGCAGCGGAGGTCGTTCCCTCTGCAACCGCCCCACCTGTGGCAACGATTGTTGAGTTTGCGCAGCCGGTTTCGCCGCTGCCCACGCCAACCCCCACCGGCCGGACGGACAGTGCTGTGGCCAGCGAACAGATTTCGCCGCTGGCAACGCCGATCCCCTTACCAAAAGGGACCTTAGCCACAGAAATAGGAGGTGCGATGAGCAACAAACTACAGGCAGCGAATACGCAGGCGCTGGTATCTCAAGCCCAAAAAATGGTATTAAAGTTTATTGATGATCCTGCACTGACGATTGAACAAGTTGCGGTGCAAAATGTGGAAGCAATGCAATGGCGAGATTCAAGCCTGGGGTGTCCCCGCAAAGGGATGATGTATGCTCAGGTGATTACTCCTGGCTACCTCATCGAGCTGGAAGCGGAGGGTAAAGTATATGAGTTTCACACTGATACCAACCGGGCGGTGGTGCTCTGCGCCGTGGATGGGCAACGGGTGACACAATGATCCGCCATCCATCCTGTACAAACAACGGCTGACGGATCGAAGGTTGAAAATAGCGTGCGCTATTTTCAACCTTGCTGCGTTACTCTAAATTTTCTAATTCGTCGATCATCCCTTCCAGCACGCGGAAACCGCCACGCCAGAAATTAGGGTCGCTGATGTCGATGCCTGCCTCGGTGAGAATGTGGGTGGGGCTGGCAGAGCCGCCGTAAGAAAGAATTTTGAGATACTGCGGGATGAACGATTCCCCTTGTTCTTTGTAGCGCTGATACAATGCCAACACCATCAATTGCCCAAAACTGTAGGCGTAACAGTAAAACGGCACATGGTAAATGTGCGGAATGGAGACCCACTCCCATTTGAAAAGATCTGCCACATCAATTACATCTCCAAACTGTTGTTTGAGGTTTGCCATATAAACTTCATTCAGTTCCGCAACGGTTTTACCCTCTAACAAGAGCTTATGTGCCTGGCGCTCAAAAAGCACAAAATATGCCTGGCGCAGCACGGTGGCATAGGCATCATCCAGAGCCGTTGCCAGCAAATCGCGGCGAACGGCCGGATCCTTTTCCTCTGCCAATAGCCGGTCAGTCAGCAACATTTCAGAAAACACCGATGCCGTTTCGGCCATTGGCAAGGCGGAGTGGAAAGTTAAAATTGAGTGTTTTTCTGCCAACATAGCGTGGATGGCGTGCCCCATTTCATGGGCCAGGGTTGCCACATCACGTACTTCGCCGGTGTAATTCACCAGCACAAAGGGTGATAATTCCGGTAAAATACTGGCGCAGAACGCACCGCCGCGTTTGCCGGGACGCACTTCTGAATCAATGTGGCGATCGTTGAACACGCGCCGCGCCTGCTGGCCCACTTCTGGCGAGAAGTTGTCGAAGGTGTCCAGCACCATCTGCACGGCGTCAGCGTAGTCAATTTTTTTGGAAGATTTGCTGAGGGGGGCGTAAATATCGTACCGCCGCAATTTTGGCATGTCCAGCCATTTTGCCTTCAGCTTAAAATAGCGATGGAAGACGTGGGCTTCTTTTTCCACAACATCCAGTAGCGTGTTAACCACTGTGTCGGGGAGGTCGTTTTCCAGATTACGCACCGTGATGGGCGCTTCAAATTTGCGGAGGCTCACCTGTTCGTTTGCCCAATCACGCACCCGGTAATTGTAAATTTGCGCCAGCAGTGTGCCTTCGCTGCTGTACACGCGATACAGCTCATCATAGGCCGCTTTGCGCAGGTCGGGGTCGGGATGACGGGCGTAGATCATCAACTCCTCACGGGTGAGTTTCTTTTCTTCCCCCTCAACCGTGAGGGTGTACTCAAACTTGTTGGTTATCATATCGTACAACGTTACCACCGCACTGATGCCGTTCACATCTTTCAGGTTGATCACCTGCTCTTCGGCTTCTGAGAGGGTGTACGGTTTAAAGTTGCGCAGTTTTTGCAGGTAATAGGTCAGGTCGCCCGCCATAGCAATGAGCCGGTCGGCAGCTGCGTCATCCAACCCCTTCCACCACAGCGAAAAGAAAAGGGTACGGTTCTGCACATCGAACATCAACTGATCCATTCTGCCTTTGAAGCTGAGAGCCTCTGGCGATTGGGTATTGGCTGCGAACCAGAGATCGGCATACGCACCCAGTTTGTACGCCTCATAGGTAACAGCTTCCATTTTTTGCAGCACGCGCTGAAAATCGGATGTTGCCATATCAGCGGCCAGGTGTCCCCGTTCAATTTCAACTGCCCGGGTGGCTGCTCCCAGTTTTTCTACGGCAGCTTGTACCACTCCCTCTGCGGTTGATGCCAGCAGGTCGCTCAGATCCCAGGGGGATAATTTATAAACGTCGGTGGACATAGGTTTGACTCCTCCTCGAAAATCAAAATCCTTCCTTAATTTACTCGCCTAATATCATATTATCGATCAGCCGGGTTGTGCCTACGAACACCGCCATTGAACAGAGGGCCGCGTCTTCAATGGTAGACAGTTCGGTGAGCGTGAGGGGATGCGCTACGCTGACGTAATCTACGCGAGCCAACGATTCTGCGGCAATGGTTTTTAGCATAATTTGCCGCAGACTTTCTGCATTGCGCTCGCCCTGTTCAAAAGCTGTTTTTGCGGCGGACAGGGCACGATACAGCACGGTCGCCGTGGTTCGCTGGGGCGGGGTTAAATAAGCATTGCGCGAACTTAGCGCCAGTCCGTCTGGCTCACGCACAATGGGGCAAATCACCACATCCAAATTAAAATTGAGGTCTTTGACCATTTGGCGGATGACCACCGTTTGCTGAGCGTCTTTTTGGCCAAAGTAGGCACGGGTGGGCTGGACAATGTTGAATAATTTTGCCACAATGGTCGCTACGCCCCGAAAGTGAGTGGGACGCGATGCACCTTCAAGCGGGCGAGTCACGTCTTCCACAGTGACGTAGGTTTGGTAGCCGGGGGGATACATAATCTCATCGGACGGCGTGAATACGAGGTCAACCCCTGCTGCCTTGAGCAAGGCAATGTCTTTCTCCAGCTTGCGCGGATAGGCGTCCAGGTCTTCGGTGGGGGCAAATTGAGTGGGGTTCACGTAAATGCTCACGGCCACCCGATCATTTTCGGCGCGGGCGCAGTGTACCAGCGATAGGTGTCCTTCGTGCAGTGCACCCATTGTGGGCACAAACCCCCAACTTTTTGCGTTATCTTCCCAGCGTGTAGTACGAACTTTCTCAATATTCTTGGTGATAATCATAGAAATTCCTCGGCAGTAATTTCAAGAATGCAGGCATTATAATGAATCTTGCAGAAAAGGTAAAACACAGGGCAGGAGAGAAATCCTCTGCCGGTTGGTTTTGCAATGTCCCCCGGCACTACGGTTGCGCGGAAAACTGTATTTGCTCAAATAGCGCTGCCACCGTTGGTTCTGTTAAGCCTACCTTCGTCGTCAGTCTGACTGGCTGGAGAGGGTCAGACGCTTCAAGAATGGTTTGCGCATTTTTGCCGCCGATGAGCGCGTGACTGGCCCGAAACTGCCCGCGCAAATCAACCTGTCCGCCGATGGAATGCAACGCGGCGACCGCCTCTTCCGTCAGGTTGTTGCCCGCCTCATCTTTAGCGGCCACAGCGATGATTGCGTCTTGGGGCGCAGCAGCGATGAATTGCGTCAGCGCGTAACTGGCGTCGGCGCTGGCATGGGTGTCAAACGCGGCGGCGACCTGTAGTGTGCCGTTGGGATTGATGAGCGCCACATTGTAGCCCCGCTGATTGGGTGACACGTCCACCCCGTTCAGGTAAATGTGCCCCAAATTGCCCGCTTCTTCCCCAGCGCTGACAATAGTGATGTCTGGCGGAGTGGACGCTGCTGTTGCCAGGGTGTTGAAGTGCAACCAGACATTGTTTAGCCCGGCAGTCACCGCGGCAGCGGGAATAGTAATGCTGACCGTGTGCTGTGCCGGGGATAACTGTACCGGTGCCGAGCGCCAGCCGTTCAGTTCCAGCCACATTTGCCCTGTTGCTCCCGCTGAAGCATCTCCCAGGCGGACGGCAGCGCGGAAGATTTGCGCGTGCCCGTTCAACGGAACCAGTAGTCGCGCCGACTTGCGTTGCGCGGCGACTGTTTCACCCGGCACACCCCACCCTTCGCCAAAATAAAGGGCGGTCAGCGGCGTATTGAGCAGCTCAACTTCGGTGGGCAGCGGCGGTAGATTTGCCCGGTACAGAACCAGGGCCGGGTCTTCGTACAGCTTTTGAACGGGCAACACGGACTCAATGTAAGGGGTGGTCGCCTGCGGCGTATTTAAATAGCCGGGAGGTTCTGGGCGGACGACAATGTATTTGATGTTGAAAAAACGCAGCACAGCGGCGGCCAGCTTACGGTCTTTTTGCCACGCTCCCGGCGGAAGCGTGTGCCCAATCTCTAAAATCCGCAGCGAACTGAGTACCGGCGCAGCGGTAAAATACTGAAATTTCAGCTCTGGGTTGCGGCTGGTATTGCCTTGCAGCATCGGTTTTTGGTGGACAGTCTGGTAGAACTGCCCGAACATGAAGCCGGTGGTGTACGCGCCGGTAATGCGAAAGCCGTTGCGCCAGGCAAAAGGGATGTCCAGCACCGCAAAGTCGGCTGGGTCGGCGGCGATGGTTTGATACGCGTGCGGCACAGTCATATTGGATTGGGGCAGGGGGATGGAGAGATGCTCGAAAAGGAAAAGGGCGGGCAGAATAATTACCAGAACACGTTTTGCGGTAGAGACATGAGGCGAGAAACGTGGTGTGTGGCTGAAGGCTAAGCGCTGAAAGCCGATTGCTGCCAGTGGCGCCAGCGAGAGCAACAGCATAACACTGTAGCGGCTGGGGTAGCGGTTTCCCTTAAAAAAAGGAAGATGCTGAAAGACAACGAACGGCCCCGGTAGGTGGGTATTATATCCATTGAGGGTGATTTCCGGCCCCAGAGTGAGGAGGGCGAAAATTACCGCCGAAATGCCCCAGAACCACGCCGCCCGATTACGGCGCTGTATCCAAAGGCCGATTGTACTCAGCGCCAGCAGGGTGTAACCCAAATAAATATGCTGTCCCTTGTTAAAATTGGTGATGCCGGTGTGCGACACCAGCCCGCCCAACAGGGGATGGTGCATCGTCGGCACAAAAAAGCCCAGCAAGTCTGCGCTGAAAGCGGTAGCAAAACCGCCACCCACCACCAGGAAATCGCCTTCGGTTAGCATATCGGGGAGCATTGCCGCCAGAATAGGCGCGATACCCAGCAAGAAAAGCGTCCCCAGCAGCGCTATCGACTTGATGTATGGCCATCGAGCCATGCGCCGCTGGGAGTCGACCAGGAGCCAGTAGAGCCAGTAGAGTGCCATAAACACCAGCAAAAAAGAGGCATAGGTCATTTCCGTCCAGGCTTGCAACACCAAAAAAAGCGCACTCAATACCGGCCAACGCCAATTGGCGGGCTGGCGATGTATTTTGATGAAATAGAGTGCGGCAAAAGGAATCCAATGCGTGCTGGCAATGTTAAATTGTCCCAGCGCCACATAAAATAGCTTGCTGGAAGCGAAGGCGTACACCATCCCCGCCAGCGCTGCCCCCCCCCACGCCGATGGAGAAGCGGCGGGGATACGCCATTCCGTTGCCAGTAGATAGCGCGTCAGCAGAAAACCCCCGTAGCCGCTCAAGGCAAGACTGGCCCACAGATGCAGGTTGCTCGCTGCAACCACGCCGAAAGTCAGCGTCAGTGGCAGCGCCGTCAGCCCGTTCAACACGGTGAGGGTGTAAAACGCCAAATTAATGCCGATGGGATAGAACATCAGCTGCGAAAAAAGCGGATTTTGTGGCTGGTTGAGCAGGCTGTATTTCATCCACCACAAATTCCAGGCAATCGCCGGGTCGTCGCCGCCATCGCCGGGGAGATGGGTGGTCAGGTGTGTCGCCGTAGGCCACGTGAGCAAAACGGCCAGCGCAACATAGCCCACAAATACCGCTAGATGGAATTTCCAGGAAAGCAGTCTTCCGGTTTGCAGAGGTCAGCCTCCTCGGTGCGCTGCGCGTATAGCCCCATAGATCGGTCGGCGTGTGGAAAATTACAGCCTGGAAGGCCGATTCAAAAGTGTACCATAAGATTGGGCTGAGGTAAAAGAAACGCGGGGAAGATAATCGGTTACGGTTTTAAGAGTAGTGGCAAATACGTGCGGTACAGATTTTCTACCACGATGGCGTTTTGGGTAATGCTCACCTCATCGCCGGGGTTGCTAACTGTGACGGTGACGGCGTACATGCCTGCTTGGGGCCAACTGAAAGCAACGGAATCGCTTGTGTTGCCTGTATGAGTGAGTGGCGCGTGTCCGGTTGTCTGCCACACGTAGGTTATTGGCTGAGTGGTGGTGAGGGGAGAAACGGTCGCGGTAAAAGTAAAAATAGCGGCGGGTTTTCCTAAAAATGTTCCGCTCATACTTGCCGAGAAACAAGGGTCAAACGACAGCTGCATAACGTTGTAAATAGTTGTGTTGGCGTAAGTTCCGGTGAGGTAATTGGCGCAGTGTCCTCCCGCAGTTGTTGGCACATCCACGCCTGTGTGTCCGGTGGTGCTCCAGTTCACGTAAAATGGTGTTCCGTTGGGCATAAAAAAAGGGCCATCTTGTCCATTGGTCAAGTTCAAACTCATGCCGCCTGTTTCGTGATCGGCGGTGACAATGAGCAGGGTGCGCCCGGTGACGGCAGGGTGCGTCTGCGCCAGAGCAATCGCATCATCAAACCCCAGCGTATCGCCAATAACATTGGATGCATCGTTATTGTGCGCGGCCCAGTCAATCTGCCCGCCTTCAATCATCAAAAAGAATCCATCCGGGTCTTGAGCAAGAATATCAATGGCTTTGTTGGTCATTTCTGCCAGCGACGGCGAGAAAGGCCGGGTCATTCCATTGCTGGCAAACAAGCCAAGTAATCGTGTGCCTGAAGCGGGGATGATGGCGTTCAGGTCGGCACTGGTGCAAACAATGGTGTACCCTGCTCCCTGTGCTTCAGCGAGCAGGTTGCGCCCATCGGTGCGGTGGCCTGCTCCAGCGGTAGTGTGGCATCCGGCGGTGCTGGCGGGCAAAAAATCAGCTTCGCCGCCACCCAGCAGCACATCAACCCGTTTGTCAATCATTTGGCTGACAATTTCGGTCATCATATTGCGACTGGGAACGTGAGCGGCAAAGGCTGCCGGGGTGGCGTGTCCAATTTGAGTGGTTGTTACCAGGCCAACGGCCATCCCTTTCGCCTGTGCTTCCTCCAAAATTGTGGTGAGCGGTGTACCATCTGGGGTTTGACTGATGATGCCGTTGTTGGTTTTTGCGCCAGTTGCCAACGCGGTAGCTCCTGCCGCGGAGTCTGTAATGGCAGCGTTGGCAGAAGCTGTTTGCGACCAGCTTGCGTAGGGCAGCCCGTCCATTGCCAGTTGACCGTCTGCACCGACTGCCTGCCATTGGGCAGCGGTACGGTGCACTGCGCCCATCCCGTCGCCAATAAACAGAATGATGCTGTGAGGTGCTGGTCCATCGGCAGCGAGGGGAACCGGCGTGAACGTTCCCCAAACCAGCATCAGTAGCATAGCGCTGATTGCACGACAAATATTTATACGACTACGGAAAAATAACATGCCAGATACCAACTTCCCCCTTGCGCTCAGATCCGTAAAAATGTTGCAATAGTATTATCGGACAGCGTTGCCTGATTCGCAAAAGTGGCAACGCCACCTATAATTATAAACAGCCGTCAACAAATACTGTAATCCATTATGACCGATTCCCTGATAAAAATTCTACTTATTGAAGATGACCCTGGCGATGCCAGGATCATCGAAATAATGCTGGCGACCGGACAGACGCCCGCCGCGTCTGACCTTTTATCTGAGCTGACGTGGTCACAACAACTATCAGACGGGTTGGAGCGCCTGGCGCAAGCGCCGGTTGATTTAGTGCTGCTTGACCTGACCTTGCCGGACAGCAGTGGCCTGGATACGTTTTTGCGGGTGCAAGAACACGCACCACACGTTCCCATCGTCATTATTACCGGGGTTAAAGATTCAGATCTGGCTATCCAGGCCGTTCGGTCTGGGGCGCAGGATTATTTGCTGAAGGGGCAAATTAGTAGAGATTTACTGGTGCGCTCCATTCGCCACGCTATTCAGCGACAGGGTATTCGCGTGGCGCTAGACGAATCTACACGTCGCCTCCAGGCCAGCGATGCGCGCTTTCGCATAATAACGGAAAAAATCACAGATGGCATTGTCATTGTTAATCGCGCAAATATCGTGCAATTTGTCAACCCAGCAGCAGAAATACTGTTCAATACACAAAGAGCGGCGTTTACAGGCCAACCGTTCCCATTCCCCTTAACACCGGGTAAGGACGCAGAAGTCCAGATTGCGTCAAGCAGCAACATGCCAGAAATAACAGCAGAGTTGCAAGCAGTAGAGATTATGTGGGAAGGAGAACCCGCTTATCTTGTTTCCCTGCATAATCTAACGCCCAGAAAAAAAATGGAAGCAGCGCTGCAAGAAGCCAAAAGCAGTTTGGAAGCAACCGTAAAAGCGCGCACCGCTGAGCTGAACAAGGTTAACCAATATTTACTAGACCAAATTTCAGAGCGCCGACGGACGCAGCGCGCACTGAACCGCGCCCTGGTAGAGGCAGAGCAGGCGCGAGATCAGATAGACACCATCTTTAAATCGGTGGCCGATGGGTTAATTGCTACGGATGTCCAGCATCGGATAACAATGATGAATCGCGCCGCCGAAGAAATTTTCGGCATCACCACTGACGTAACGGGATACCCCATCGATTCGGTTATTTCTAGCCAGGCATTGTGCGAACACATTGAAAAAACGCTGGTTGAAAATAGCAAAGGATATTCATTTGAGTTTACCATTCCGGTATTGCAACCCACGACAACGAATAACAACTCCCTAAAACAAAAAATTATTCGCGCCAGAACCGCAGCTATTACAGACCGGGCGCAGCATCCCGGCGGTGTTATTACCATTATGTACGACATTACCCGCGACCGTGAAGTGGATCGGCTCAAAACAGAATTCATCTCAACTGCCGCCCACGAGTTGCGCACCCCCCTAACCACGCTATTGGGATTTTCAGAAATCTTATTGGCCAGAGATGATTTAAGTCAGGAAGTGCAAAGGCGACACCTGGCTTATATTAACAACCAGGCATTGGCATTGGCACGCATTGTGGATAATCTGCTTGACATTTCTCGCTTTGAAGCGGGGCGGAATTTTTTGCTGAATAAAACACCGGGCAACATTGGCAACCTAATTCGGCAGATTGTGGCCAGATACCGTCGCCAAACAGAAAAGCATCAGTTTGTTGTTGAATTAGCGGATGATGACCAGGATTGGATTGTTGACCAGCAAAAAATAACGCAAGCGTTGGAAAATTTACTGGATAATGCCACAAAATTTTCGCCTGCCGATAGTGAAATTCGGGTGACGGGACAAAGTTACCAGGACCCACAATCGGCGCAAAGTTACTATTACGTGGCAGTGAGAGATGATGGCATAGGGATGACACTGGCTCAGGTGACCCGAATATTCAACCAGTTTTATCGGGGCGATGCTTCGAACACCGCGGTTGGCGGCACCGGCCTGGGAATGACAATTGTTAAACACATTGTAGAAGCGCATGGCGGGCGGATTTGGGTTGATAGCAAACCCGGCGAAGGAACCAAGGTATCGTTTACCGTCCCCCTGGGAACGTAGGATAAGAGAATCTAGCGGATGAGTTCCAGCCTCAATGTATTATGAGACGCATCCAAATCAAACGTACAAGTTTGACAAATTGCATAATGTCCTTATAATTATTGCGTATAACGTGAAGGACTTCACGCCATATCATCCTAAAAGCGAAGACGCAACGGCGACTTAATTACAAGTCGCCTTTGCTTTGTTTATAGTGTCCGCAAGCGCATGATTGACGCCCGTAACAAAACCTTACTGACCCAGTTCGAACAGTATCTGGCCCAAATTGCATTATCCCCCAAAACCATAACGAATTATCTTGCCGACCTCAGGGTATTTGTCCGCTGGGCTGAGGCAACCTACCCAAACGAATTTACACTCGTTCGGGTCTCGCCGAGCCAAATAAGAGCCTATCGCAATCATCTGGTGCAGCAAAACCGTGCGTCTTCAACAATCAATCGTCACCTGCAAGCGTTAAGAAAGTGCTGCGCCTACATTGCCCAAACCAACCTGGCACCGCGCAACGCCGCCGAGGAAATCCCTCTGGTCAGGGCCGAAAAACGGACTGCGACCAAAATCCTCACCGACGCTCAACTGACGGCGCTTTTGAATGCAGCAAAAAAAACGCGCCCGTCCATCGCCAAAAGAGACAGCGCCATTTTACAGTTACTAATAAACGCCGGGCTGCGCGTAGCCGAGGTGGTTGATTTGCAAACCGAAGACGTTCAATTTGATTACCCCGGTGTGCATTTAGCCATCCGCGATAGCCGCGGGCGCGGCATGCGCGAAATTCCGTTGCCACCCGATGTTTGCCACGAATTGAAAGAATGGCTGGATATTCGTCCCAAAACAATACCGTTTCCCCATGTCTTTCTGAGCCAGGAGGGACGACCAGTTTCGGTCAGAACCGTGCAGCGAATTGTCAATCGGTGCGCCAAACAGGTAGGGTTAAACGACATCACCGCGCAATCACTGCGTCGTGATTATGCTTTAAAGTTGCTGCAAGAATCGGGCAGTTTGGAACTTGTGCGTGAACGGCTGGGGCATCAAAACAAACAAATTACATTGCAGTACCTGAATTTGTCAAAAGCTGACGCCCGGCTTTTGGGCGTGGACTTGTCATCGTAAAACAGTGAATAGTTGCAAGATTTTTTAAGTTGGATTTGATCAATTTTTAGGAGGTTTACTTTGGAAGTAAAGGACTTCAGTGCACTCCGAATTCGGTTGGCGTCGCCAGAAGTAATTAGAAGCTGGTCTTATGGGGAAGTGACCAAACCAGAAACAATCAACTACCGGCGACTGCGACCAGAAAAAGACGGTCTATTTTGTGAAGTGATTTTTGGGCCGACAAAAGACTATCAGTGTTATTGTGGAAAGTACAAGCAAGTTCGTTATAAAGGCATTACCTGCGAAAAATGTGGCGTGCTGGTAACGCGCTCTTCAGTGCGCAGAGAACGGATGGGGCACATTCAATTGGCGGCTCCCGTAGCGCATATTTGGTACACCCGCCGGGTGCCTTCATACTTGGGCCTGCTGTTAGACATTTCCCGTCGCAACCTAGACCGTGTTCTGTACTTTGCTCAATACGTCATCATTCGCGTAGACGAACAGGCGCGCTCCAGAGCGTTGAAAAAACTTGATGAGGAAGTTAACCGCGAGCGCAGTAGACTGGAGAAGCAAGTTCAAGACCAAACGGACTCTGTGCGGACCAATCTTGATGAAGAAATTACTCGCCTGCGTGAAACTGAGCAGAAAATTGTGGCAGCAATGGATGAGAAGCAATCTAAAGCCATTGAGGAAGTAATGAAAGCTGCCCAAACCCTGCAGAAAAAGCTAGAAAAATCTCAGGGGAAAAAAGCAACGAAAGACCTGGCCCTTCCCGACGCCTCCGCAATGATTATCACGGCCGGCGAGGTGGTTGGTCCCGAACACCTATCTCGTTTAAATGAACTGGTTGATGTTCGTCTGGACGAAATCAAGTCAAATATGGAAGGCGATCTGCTGCGTGAGCGCGGAGAAATTGAAAAGAAAATCGACCAACTGCGCCATTCAATTCAGGCAGAACTAGATGCCTCGCAAGACAGTATCGATCAGGAATTGGATAGTTTAATCCATCACGTGGAAGAACAGCGTCAGGAACTATTGAACATTAAGCCGATGCAGTTCCTGAATGAATTGCAATATCGTGAATTGGAAGAACGGTGGGGCAATATTTTTGAGGCAGGGATGGGTGCCGAAGCGCTGTATGAAATTTGCAAAGACCTTGACCTGAACAAAATGGTCGCCGACCTCAGAACCGAAATTAAAACAACACGCTCCAAACAAAAACTTAAAAAAGCCATCAAACGCCTGAAAGTGGCAGATAGTCTATTGCAGAGTAATAACCGGCCTGAGTGGATGATTTTGACCGTGCTGCCTGTTATTCCGCCCGACCTGCGCCCAATGGTGCAGCTCGACGGCGGACGCTTTGCCACCAGTGACCTGAACGACCTCTATCGCCGGGTTATCAACCGCAACAATCGCCTTAAACGCCTGCTTGACCTGGGCGCACCCGATGTGATTGTGCGCAACGAAAAACGAATGCTCCAGGAAGCCGTTGACTCATTGATTGATAACAGTTGCCGGGGGAAAGCCGTTTCGTCCAGAGGTCGCCGCGAGCTGAAGAGCCTGAGCGATATGCTCAAAGGAAAACAGGGACGCTTCCGCCGCAACCTGCTGGGTAAACGCGTGGATTATTCCGGGCGTTCCGTCATCGTGGTTGGCCCCTCGCTGGAACTGCATCAGGCCGGATTGCCCAAAGAAATGGCGCTGGAACTTTTCCGCCCCTTTGTCATTCAAAAGTTGGTGGAATACAACCACGCCAACAACGTTAAAGGCGCTAAACGTTTTTTGGAACAACATCGTCCCGAAGTGTGGGAAGTGCTGGAAGAAGTGATCCAAACCCGCCCGATTCTACTCAACCGTGCCCCCACATTGCACCGCCTGGGCATTCAGGCCTTTGAGCCACTGCTGGTAGAAGGCAGCGCTATTCACCTGCACCCCCTGGTCTGTTCCGCCTTCAACGCCGACTTTGACGGCGACCAGATGGCCGTCCACGTGCCCCTCAGCAAAAATGCAGTCCAAGAAGCGCGCGAACTGATGTTGGCCAGCAAAAACTTGCTGCTTCCGGCCAACTCCGAGCCGGTGGTAGGACCCACCAAAGACATGGTGTTGGGCATCTACTATATGACAATGGATACCGGCTATAGAAAAGGCGGCGGTAAAGTCTTTGGCAGCTTCGATGAACTTTCCCTGGCGTACACCCTGAACAAGGTTGACCTGCACGCCCCCATCAAACTAAAAAATGTTGATACAAGTATCCCGCCGGAGGAACATCCCTACATTGAAACCACCGTGGGCCGTGCCTTGTTCAATGAGATTCTCCCCCCGGAAATTCGCTTTGCTTACAACCAACCAATGACCAAAAGTGACCTGAAAGACCTCATCGGTTTAACGTTCCAACGGATGGGTGTGGAGGCTACCGCCAAAGTTGCCAACGACATTAAAACCATTGGCTTCAAATTCGCCACAATTTCTGGGACAACTATCGCCATTGCCGATATTAATGTGCCGGACACCAAACAGGCTATTTTAGACGATACTGCGGATAAAATTGATAAAATTGAAAAACAGTTCCGCCGGGGCCTGATTACTGCCGATGAACAATACGTCCAAACCGTAGACCTGTGGACCAAAGCCACCGATGAAGTGACCAAAGAAGTGGGTAAAGCGATTGCCGCTGACAGCCCGATCCGTATTATGGCCGAATCTGGCGCAACCAAAGGTGGATTTACCCCTATTCGTCAGTTGGCCGGGATGCGCGGCCTTATGGCCGACCCCAGCGGGCGGATTATCCCGCTGCCAATTCGCTCTAACTTCCGTGAAGGCTTGACCACCTTGGAATACTTCATTTCCACCCACGGGGCACGCAAAGGGTTGGCCGATACCGCTCTCCGTACCGCTGATGCCGGTTACCTTACCCGCCGCCTGGTGGACGTGGCCCAAGAAATGATTATCCGCGCGGAAGACTGCGGCACTATGGAGGGCATTGAAGCCATCCGCGAGGATGATGGCAAACTCACTGCCATCTTCAAAGATAAGGTCTTTGGTCGTGTGCTGGCAGACGATGTGTTGCATCCTAAAACACAAGAGGTAATATTTGAGCGGGGACACCTGCTAGAAAACGCTGACCTGACAAAAATAGTGCGGGCCGGCGTCACCGCTTTAAAAATTCGTTCCCCGTTAACCTGCGAACTTGAAAAAGGCGTCTGCGCGATGTGCTATGGTAGAGACATGGGACGCGGCGGGATAGTAAAAATGGGCGAAGCCGTAGGCATTATTGCCGCTCAGTCTATTGGTGAACCGGGTACACAATTGACATTGCGTACCTTCCACACCGGCGGCGTTGCCGGCGTAGAAGACATCACCACCGGTCTGCCTCGTATTCAAGAGCTATTTGAAGCTCGCAATCCAAAAGGCGATGCCCTGATAGCCGACATCGACGGGATTGTAGAGGTGATTAATCACGACGACGGGAGCCGGTCATTGAAGATTACCGCCAGCGAAATGCGGCGCAAAGTCTACAAAATCCCCGCCGATTGGACTATGACCGTTGAGGATGGGACAGAAATTGACGCCAAAACGGTTATTGCCCGCTCAGAAGACAATGAGTTAGTTGCCGAAAAAGGGGGGCGGGTATATATTAGTGGCTCGAAGATAGCCGTTAGCTGGGAACAGCGCCGTGAGGTGGAATTAGATGTTGATTCCGCTGCTCGCTTGCGCGTGCAAAGTGGCGATAAAGTGGTTGCCGGCCAGCAATTGAGCGAGGGTTCCATCAATCCACACCGGTTAATGGAAGTGATGGGCCGGGACACCGTGCAACGGTATTTGGTGAACGAAGTTCAAGGCGTATACCGTTCGCAGGGTGTGCCCATTCACGACAAGCACGTGGAGATTGTTATTCGGCAGATGACCAATCGGGTGCGTGTCGTCAGCTCAAAAGACAGCACATACTTGCCCGGAGAAATTGTAGAGCGCCGAAAATTCCAGAAGGTTAACGACCAGCTTGTTGCCGAAGGGAAACAACCCGCTGTTGCGCGTCCCATTTTACTGGGAATTACCAAAGCCGCACTCAACACAGATAGCTTCCTTTCCGCGTCGTCGTTCCAGCACACCATTAACGTGTTGGCGCAGGCGGCTATCGAAGGGAAGCGCGATGAATTGGCCGGCTTGAAAGAGAACGTTATCATAGGCAAACTGATCCCGGCGGGCACGGGATTCGCGTCGCGACAGGAAGAAGAGAAAAGAGCCGCCGCCAAAGCCGAAGCAAGAGCTGCCGAAGTAGCCGAAGCAAAAGCGGCCGAAGTAGCCGAAGCAAAAGCGGCTGAAGTAGCCGCAGTGGCTGTTGAAGAAGATGGCAATGGCGATGTCGCCTCGTTAGCGGTGTCTGATTCGCCGGAAGATGGGAACGCACCAGAGCCAACTTCAGTTTAGAAATGGGGAAGGTGTGCGTGTTGTGAGGGAGTGCAGCTCCATCACACTCCCTTTTTACCCCTGCTGCTTGCAGGTGAGATGTTTAAATACCGAATGGTAAATATGGGTTGCATTTACCGTTTACTTTTAATTGCTATTACAGAAAGGGGGTGAGTTGAGTATGAGTGTAGATTTAAGACCGGGAGAAAGTCAGGAAGCGCTTTTGAAGCGTTTCCGCAAAGAAGTGGTACGGGATAGAATTCTGAGCACCTATCGTAAAAAACGCTGGTTCGTCTCGAAAAGTGAGAACCGCCGACTGGCAAAACAACGAGCGGCGCGCAAGGCGCGACGCAAGGTAATGGCTTATAATCGCCGCCGCCACTAGTCCGTACTTTTAGCATAAAATACACTGCACACGGATAACGTGTTACAGAACTGGCCCAATGGTCAGTTCTGTTTTTTTGTAACATATGTTATGGGGGGCAGGCTTGCAACTTGTCGCGGCAGATGACAGGTTGGAAATCCGCCATTTGCGGCGAACCGCTATTTTCGAGCAAATGTGCCCATCAACTCTACTTGCGCCAAAATGTGTCCTTCCATCGCTTTCAGTAAAGCGGCTTTGGTAGCACCACTTTTCAATTGCAGTGTTGTGTTCAGCGCATAGAGCTTAAAATAGTAACGGTGTGGTTTCCCCGGTGGCGGACAGGGGCCGCCGTAGGTTAACTTTTGCCAGCTATTTTTGCCGACCAGCGTGCCGGTGGGCAGCGACGCCCCTTCTGCCAGCGCGCGTGTTTCCGCGGGGATGTTGTACAGCAGCCAATGGTCCCACACTCGCCTGGCAACCTGCACCGCGTCCGGATCATCGAAAATCAGTGCGAAACTTTGCGTGCCGCTGGGTGGATCTGTCCACATTAGCGGTGGCGAAATATCTTCTCCCTGGCAGCTGTATTTCACGGGGATGGCTTCCCCATTTGCATAGGCAGCACTTTTTAATGTAAAGGGTTGTGGCGTTGGCGTGGGGGTGTCGGTGGGGTCAGTGGATGGTTCGCCGCCGCAACTGGCAACGCCCAGTGCCACTAAAACCAGCGCCATCAGTCGAGTGGAAAATTTCTGCACAGCGGCCTCCAATCTCCGATCTTTGGCTTCCAGTCTCTACTTCACTGTCTCCCCGCTGAAGATTTCATTACTGGTAAAGTGTTTTTCGGTAACGTGCGGTTCAACAACTACGTTTCTACCTATCTTAATATTATCGGGGATACGTGCGTTTTTACCAATAACGGTAAGGCCGGTATTAAGTTTGTCAGGAATAATTTTGTTGGGCACAACGTCATCCCCCAAACCAATGGTCGCATTTTCACCAATAATAACGCCTTTATCGATGATGGCGCGGGCAATCACCGCCCCCGGCCCAATTTTGCAATCATGCATAATGATAGAATTACGCACGACAGCTCCCTCGGCCACATACACCCCGGACGAAAGCACCGAATGCTCAACACTTCCATTCACAATGGCTCCGTTTGAGAGCAAATTGCCGCCCACCCTGGCAACCGGGCCGATCTTCACCGGCGGCTGTTCCTCGCTGGGGGTATGAATCACCCAGTCGGGGTCGTACAGATCAAGAGCAGGCGTTTCAGAAAGCAGTGCCATATTGGCTTCCCAATAGGCTTGCAGCGTACCTACATTGGCCCAATAGCCTTCGTATTTGTACGCAAAAACACGGTTTCGCCTGATCAGATTGGGCAGTACATCGCGCCCAAAATCAAGGTGATTGGGATTATTCAATAAATGTTGCCTGAGTAGATCTGCCCCAAAAACATACACGCCCATTGAAGCCACATTTTCCCGCGCTCGTTTGGGCTTTTCCTGGAAGGTCAACACGCGCTGATTGGCGTCGGTGGTGACAATGCCGAAGCGGTGTGTTTCAAATGGATTCACACTGCGAATGCCGATTGTCACATCGGCGTTGGTTTCTTGATGGAAGCGCAACAATGGGCGATAATCCATTTTGTACACGTGATTGCCGCCCAAAATCAAGACAGCATCAACCCGTTGCTCTGCTACAAAATCCAAATTGCGGCGAATGGCGTCGGCAGTGCCTTTTTCCCAGCCGGTAATGCCCGGCCCCAGGTAAGGTTGCAGCAGGCGCACGCCGCCGCGTGTGCGGTCAAGTTCCCAGGGTTTGCCCACACCGATGTGGTCGTTGAGAGAGCGGGGCATATATTGCGTGAGCACCCCCACGCTATAAATTTCCGAGTTGCTGCAATTGGAAAGCGCAAAATCTACAATGCGAAATTTGCCGCCGAAAGGCAGGGCGGCCTCAGAACGAACTGAGGTGAGGACGCTGAGGTTTGGGTTTGCGCCGCCAGCCATAATAAGTGCCAGGACTTTCATAATGTTCCTCGCTCCGGATTTCAAGTTTCGGGTTTTAAATTGCAGGGTAGCAAAGTTGCAGAATCTCCAATAACCAATCTCTCTCTATCTCTCTCCATCACCGGGGCTAACGGTCTCTCCGCTGGAAATATCACCGTCCGGGAAATCTTCTTCGATACAGTAGGAGCTAACCAACACATTGCGGGCAATCTTTTTGCCCATCGGGATGATGCTTTCTTCGCCGATGACGTTGATGCCGGTGTTGAGTTTGTCTGGTAGCAGATGGTTGGGGGTGTTGTCATCGCCGTAGCCGATGGTTGCTCCGCCGCCGATAACTGCTCTGGTGTCGATGATGCTGCGCTCAATAATCGCGCCCGGCCCAATCCACGTGTCGTTGAGCACCACCGAATCTTTCACCACTGCGCCGGGCGATACGTAAACGCCGGGCGACAGTACGGAATGCGTTACCGTCCCCCGTATAACGCACCCATTAGAAATGAGACTCTGTTGAACCTGCCCCTGCAGGTCAATTTTGGCAGGGGGGCGTTCCTGGCTGCGGGTGTGGATGACCCAATCGGGGTTGTAGAGGTTCAGGGGGGGCATAGGGCCGGTGAGTTCCAGGCTGGTTTCCCAATAACTTTGCACCGTTCCCACATCTACCCAGTAACCATCAAACAGAAAGGCCATCACTTTATCTCTGGGAATCATACTGGGGATGACGTGTGCGCCAAAATCAACTCTGGGGGTTTCCGGGCTGTCTTCTAGCAGGCGTTCAATGAGTAGATCGGCCTTAAAAATATAGACGCCCATTGAGGCCAGTGTCCCTTTGTCGCGGTTTTTTGGCTTTTCGTGAAAGTCGCGCACCTGCATCGTTTCGTCAACCGTCATTATTCCGAACCGATCCGTTTCTTCCAGCGGCACATTGCGCACTGCCAGCGTCAAATCGGCCTGGGTTTGGTAATGAAAATCCAGCATATCGCGGTAATCTTGCGCGTAAATGTGATCGCCAGAGAGAATGAGGACCGTATCGGCCTGGCTGCTTTTAATAAACTCAATGTTTTGGGCGATGGCGTTGGCCGTGCCTTTGTACCAATCTTCGTGTGCCTTGCCCTGGTACGGATGCAGCAAGTGCACACCACCATGCTGACGGTCAAGGTCCCAGGGTTTGCCAATGCCAATGTGATCGTTAAGGGAGTGCGGGCGGTACTGGGTGAGGATGGCCACATTAAAGATGCCCGAGTTTACACAGTTTGAGAGGGTGAAGTCGATGATACGGAATTTCCCGGCAAATGGAACGGCTGGTTTAGCACGATTGTCTGATAGGGCGGTCAGTCGTGTTCCTGCGCCGCCGGCCATAATCATAGCAACTACGCGCATAAATCGCTCCTTGAGCAGTGTCCAATGGGAAGGTAAACATTCGCGTGCCGATAAGAAAATTATATCATTGAAGATGTTTTGGGGCTACTTTTGCTCAAACTCATTTTACGGGTCTGACCAGACTTTTGGGCCAGACAGGGTCGCGCGGGGAGATACCCTCCGCATCTCCCCTGGTTTGTCCAACTTGCCCAAAATCTGGGTGCACTCCAGGGCTGTTGCACCTGTGCCCTTTGGGTGCACTCCCCCCTTCCCCACCGGGGAAGGGGGGATGGGGGAAAAGTAACAATTTGCTGAAACCTTAAAATCTACTTTGCAACAGCCGTGT
>CAYPUV010000041.1:0-21780 GCA_964413895.1 uncultured Anaerolineaceae bacterium | reverse complement strand
TTTGAAACCTTAAAATTGACTTTACCCAAAGGGCACAGGTGCAACAGCCGTGTTGCAACAACTTTGATTGTTGCCCGCCACCCCGTGATTTGATATAATTTCAAATGGGTTAACCACAATTATACCCACTGGAGATGTTCTATGGCAATTGTATATCGTACTGAGTTATTGGAAACTACCTTAGCCAAGCTGTGCCACCAACTGGAAAACGTATATGGGGCCGTTATTGTCAGCATTGAAGGGTTTGTGGTTGCCGCTTATTCTCCCCTCCAAAGTGAAAATGGCGGGGATGAAACTATCAACAGCCCACAGGTTGCCGCTATGGCTGCCACACTCATCGCGCTGGGGGAACGGACGCTGGCCCGGCTGGCCCAGGGAGATTTAAGCCGCCTGTTGCTTGAAGGGAATGCTGGCGCGATGCTCATTGTTCCAGCCAGTAAACGTGCGGCTGTTGCCTTGATGGTTGATAATACTGCCAAAATGGGGCTGGCCCTGTACGCCCTGCGCCGAACAGCGCGTGAAATCAGAGCAATTTTGGAAGGGGAACGCGACGAAGACGCACCCTGAAGCACAAGGGCAGTTGCAACATCTGCGCGGGTATTCGTCACTAGAAAGTAGAGAGGTCTAGGTTTATGTCTTTTCAATGGGGAAAACGAACCTATATTATGGGAGTTTTGAACGCCACCCCAGACAGCTTTTCTGGCGATGGTGTTTTGCAGCACATTGACTTTATCGAAGCAGCCCTCCATCAGGCGCAGCAGTTTGTGCAAGAGGGGGCTGATATTATTGACATTGGGGGTGAAAGTACCCGTCCCGGCAGCGCGCCGGTCAGCTCCGATGAAGAACTGGCGCGCGTGATCCCCATTATCAAAGCGGTGCGCAAGGCAATTGATGTACCCATTTCAGTAGATACGTACCGCGCCACCGTTGCCAAAGCCGCGCTAGATGCAGGTGCAAACTGGGTGAACGATGTATGGGGCTTGCGAATGGACCCCGATATGGCAGACGTCGTTGCCAAAGCCGGATGTCCGGTGGTGATTATGCACAATCGCAGCCGGCCCAAAGACGTGGCGCAAACGGAGCAACTGGGGGGACGCTACGTGGGGGTAGAATATGATGACTTAATCCCAGACATCATCCGCGAATTGCAGGAAAGTATTGACCTGGCGTTGAAAAATGGGGTCACAAACAAGCAAATTATCATCGACCCCGGTGTGGGGTTTGGGAAAACGGTTGCGCAAAACTTGCAGCTTGTTAATCAGCTTGACCGTTTGAAAGAATTGGGCTACCCCATTTTGCTGGGGACCTCACGTAAATCGTTTATTGGTTATACGCTTGGCCTGCCACCAGAGCAGCGCGTAGAGGGGACGGCGGCCACTGTGGCTCTTGGCATCGACCGGGGGGCGGACATTGTGCGCGTGCATGATGTGCAGGTAATGGTGCGCATTGCCCGGATGACCGATGCACTGGTGCGCGGTGCGTAATGCAAAAACACGGCCGATTCTATTTTACCCGTTGTTTATTATCAATGGCAGGAAGATGCTGAACTGAGACTGGGCCGCTTGCACCGTCACCGTCATCGATGCCGGTGTTGTATCAACATACCCTTGATTGTTGACGGCTCTGGCCTCCAGCAGATGGTCGCCGGGGGAGAGAATTGAGGTGTCCAGTTCCACGGCAAACGCTTCGGAGGCGCTGTCGAAACTGCCATCGCCGGCGCTGGCAGGCTGCCAGTTTCCCCCGTCCAATCGATACTCCACCGCTGTAATAATTACCCCATTCCCCGTATCCAACGCCGTGCCGTCGAATACCGGCGCACTGGCGTTTTGCTGCACAGTCACTTTCCCCACCGCATCGTTAAATTGTGTATCAAGTTCGCCCGCTGCCGGATCAACCACATCTACCGTGGCAATTAACTGCTCATTCACCTTGCCAAAATTATCAATCGTTTGCAAATAGACGTTGTGTGTGCCACCGGGCAACGGCTCGGTGGTGAAAGTGAAATCGTCTTGATAGCTGTCAAACGCGCCATCGACGGGCTGCACAGACAACCACGCTCCGTCATCTACTCGATAGGATACGGTCTGAACGGTGTTAATCAGAATATTACGATAAAGGGGTGACGGGAATGGCACTTCTGAAAAATGGCCGCTGAAAGTCAACGCATTTGACGGTGTGCCTGCTACCCAGCTAACCCCATTAACAGCAAGGCTCACGTCCACCGGGTCTAAAACGCCGTTGCCGTTGCTGTCTTGCCAGCCTAGCTGCCCGCGTGCGTAGGGGTCAATTTGCTCATTGACAAAGGGGCTAATTTGGCCGCGCATAATGCTGGGCTGGTCAACAGCACATCCTAACTGACTATTTTGGTTTTCCACCTGCAAGTAGCCAGATTTAAGTGTGCATGCCTGGTTGGCCGAGGCGTATTGATCCAGCGCGTGGAAGATGTGACCCATCTCGTGTGCCGCGACGGCATCCATATAATTTGGGCCGTAGCCGTTATTACCATAGGTCATTACCATAAACGGACCGCCAAGATAGGCATAGGCAAAGTACCCGTCGCTAAAGCGATTGTCGCTGTCTGCGGAGCTATCTACCACAAATATAGTGAAGGCCCAATCGGTGTTGTAGGTGCTGCGGAGATAGCTGTTGTAGGCTCGAACCTGATCAAAATAACTACTGGCGCCGAAGCCCATCGCCGTCATCGCATCAGCGATCCAATATTTTTGATCAGCGTAGGGGCGCGTAATTGGTTCCACAGCAGTGGGGACCGTATTAGCAGTCACATTATCGTACACCACCGACAATTGGGCCGTTGGCTCTCGCGCCATCCACCAGTTAAGCGCATTGGCAATTTTGCTCACCACCAGCGATTTTTCCGCGTCTGTCCAATCCTCCGTTGAGGGATCGGTCGCGCCGGTACTTTCCGGGAAAACAATCCCCACCGCCACCGAACCAAGCATAAACTGGCTGGTTTCGGTGTCATTGGGGCGCAGGTCATCGACGGCGGTTTTTGCCAGTGCCGTGAGGGGCGTTTCTGGCGCGGGAGCTTCCAATGCATCCACAAAATCGCCCGGGCGGCGTGGATGTTCATCTAAAGTTTGTGCGGTTTTGGCAGTTGGCGGGGGAGCCAGCAAGGCGTTCCACACAGTCGCCGCCTGTTTAGCTGAAGGCGTCCAACCGGCGGTGCTGGCAGGGTCAACAGGGCTACTGAAAACTGCCGCATTTGGCAATTCGCCATTAAAATGATTGTCAGCCGGGAAAGAGACGATAAAAGCATCGGGGGGAAAAATATGTCGCGCCTGACCCCCCGCGCTTTGAGCAAGCTCAAGCGCGGAGTCCAGGCTTTGGCCGGTGGAAAGAACCACCAGGAAAAACGTCTCGGTTGGGGCGTCGCCGGGAGCAGCGGCAAAAACGGGGGTAACCAGGCGGGAGAGAAAAATCAGGCCCGCTAATAAACTAATTGCACTGACTAAAAATAATTTTGCCTTTTCAAATCGGCCCCTGTTCATTAAAACTGAATCCTCGATGTTTTGCTTCCATTAAGCATCATTCTTACTTTCAGTATAGAAGCAGTCAGGGGTTCGGTGGGTGAAGGGAAGGCAAAATCTCCGCAAATTGTACGTTGCGGAATCGCAAAGAAAGAATAAAGGATCTGTAAAAGTACCGTAAACAGGCAGCGATAATTCGTACGCTCCCCTTTCCCTCTCCCTCAAATTTGGGGGAGTGCACCCAAAGGGCACAGGTGCAACAGCCGTGGGAGAGGGGAAACAAAATTGTAATTCGCCCATTTCTGCGGTATAATCAAACGGTTTCTACGGAAGCCCGGCGCGATTTGCCCGGGTTTTTTTGTGAGCCAGTAGTCTAATTCACATTTTGAAAAGGAGCGTGATATGAGTGGTATGGTTTTTGAATCTCAACACCCCCTGGTGAAACACAAACTGGCGAAATTGCGCGATAAGCACACCAAACCAAAAAAATTCCGCGAGTTGATCCGCGAAATTTCAATTTTGCTGGCTTACGAGGCGACACAGGATCTAAAAATTGCGCCGATTGACGTGAACACCCCAATGGCAAAAACAACCGGCTATCTATTACAAGAGCAAATTGGCCTGATACCCATTCTGCGCGCCGGGTTGGGTATGGTAGAGGGCGTGTGGGAAATGATGCCGGGAAGTGAGGTGTGGCACATTGGGCTTTTTCGTGATGAGCGTACACTGAAACCGGTACAGTATTACAACAAGCTTCCCATTTCGCCTACGGTGCAGGTGTGTCTGGTGCTAGACCCGATGCTGGCAACCGGCGGTTCGGCGGTAGCGACGGTTGACATTCTAAAAAAGTGGGGCGCAAGCCGCATAAAATACCTGGGTATTATCGCTGCGCCAGAGGGCATTCAGGCAATGCAAACGGCGCACCCGGATGTTCCCATCTATGTGGCGGCAATTGATGAGCGGCTAAACGACATTGGTTACATTGTGCCGGGGCTGGGCGACGCCGGAGACCGCCAATTTGGAACAGGTTGAGATGACGCACCGTAAAAAGTATGCCTGGATAGAGATCATCCCTGCAGCAAACGCCACTGGCGAGTTGGCAGAGGCGTACACTGCCAACATCGAGCCGTGGGGCGGGGTAGACAATATCATCAAAATCCACAGCCTCAACGTGCCGTCAATGTACGCCCACCTGCACCTGTACAAAACGGTGATGTACGGCAAATCACCCATCCGCCGCCCAGACAGGGAAATGATTGGCGTGGTGGTTTCGACTGTGAACCATTGTCACTACTGAGTGCAGCATCATGGAGCGGGACTCCTGCGGCTCACTAGAAATCCAGCGCTGGTGGAACAATTGAAGACTGACTACACGCAAGCCGACCTGAAACCCGCGCAGCGGGCCATGCTCGATTACGCGGTGAAACTGACCCTTACCCCGTGGGATATGGTGGAGCAAGATATTGTTGCCCTTCGTGAACACGGTTTCAGCGACCGCGCCATTCTGGACATTAACCAGATTGTGAGCTATTTTGCCTACGTTAACCGCGTGGCAGATGGGCTGGGCGTGGCACTGGAGGATTTTTGGCCCGAAAAATAATCTGATGGCACTGGTAATCTTTGGCACCGCATTTTTTATAAGTTTTGCGCTGACTCCGTTGATGGTTTGGCTCGGTCCGCGCCTGGGTATCGCCGACGCGCCCGGCGGTCGCCGACAACACCACGGCGTCATCTCTCGGTTGGGCGGCGCAGCAATGTTCGCCGGATTCATCGCCGCTGCTCTGTTGACGCTGGCGCTCAACCCGCCACCCGCCGGCTCCTCTGATCAAAAATTGCTGACGGGCGTACTGGTGGGCGCACTTTTTGTTTTCCTGTACGGCTTACTGGACGATATATTCGATTTGCCACCAAAACCGCAATTTGCGGCGCAGTTCGGTGCGGCAGTCATTGCCATCAGCTTTACTATTTTCATCCAAAAGGTAACGCTCCCCTTTTTCCCTCAGCCGATCACCTTCCCATGGTTTATCACTTACCCATTGACCATCTTTTGGGTTATGGGGATGCTCAACACGGTGAATTTTTTGGATGGGCTGGACGGGCTGGCGGCGGGAATCACCGCCATTGCAGCGCTGCTTTTCGCCTGGCACGCCTATCGACTGGGACAAGACCGCGTGTATTTGTTTCCTCTGGCGCTCGCCGGGGCCAGTTTGGGATTTTTACCCTTCAACTTCTCCCCGGCCAAAATATTTATGGGGTCAACAGGTAGCCTGACCCTGGGGTGGGCTTTGGCCTCGTTGAGCATTTTGGCCCCGGCAAAAGTAGCCACGGCATTGCTGGTGTTGGGGATTCCTATCATAGACGTCGCATGGCTATTTGTCTGGCGCTGGCGAAAAAAAGGCTCGCCCCTGGTGCCGGGGCGTGATCATCTGCACTTTCGCCTGCTTAATATGGGCTTTAGCCAGCGCAGCATCGTCTTGGGGTATTACGCCTTTTCCCTAATTTTTGGACTGCTGGCGTTTGCCATCTCATCCAGAGTGTACAAACTCATAGCCATTCTAGTACTGGGGGTATTGACCGTTTTTGTGCTGTGGCAACTGACAAAAACGCAACAAAGCTCAACGAAATAGACGACTATCTCAATTACTGGTATACTGAACTCTCAAACATTCGGATCAGGTTTTAGGAGTGATTTGTGGCAAAATTAACCTACCAACGTGTAACCGGAATGCAAGATGTGCTTCCACACAACCAGCGCTACTGGCGTTACGTGTTGGAGCGCACGCAACGCACAATGGACCTGTTTGGCTTTGAGCGAATAGACACCCCTTTGTTGGAAGCGGCATCTCTTTTTCAACGCGGTGTTGGGCAGGGAACTGACATTGTGGAAAAAGAGATGTACATTTTTGAAGACCGCGATGGCGATATTCTTTCCCTGCGGCCCGAGTTCACCGCCGGCGTTATGCGCGCCTACATTCAAAACGGCATGCACACCCACCCAACTCCGCTTAAGCTCTGGACGCATGGCCCACTATTTCGCCACGAGCGCAACCAGAAAGGCCGCTACCGGCAACACTCACAGTTAAACCTGGAGATTTTGGGGGAACAGGACCCCGCCGTGGACGCTGAACTCATTGGTTTGGCATGGTTCCTCTTTGCTGATTTGGGGCTAACAGGCCTGACGCTGCATCTCAATTCCACGGGCTGCCCGGTGTGCAAACCGGCCTACATCCAAAAGCTCACCGCCTATTTCCACCAGTACGAAACCATACTGCCGGAAGACGACCGGCGTCGGTTGCAGCAAAATCCGCTGCGCATTTTAGACAGCAAAGAAGAAGCCACGCAACCTTTGCTTGAAAACGCTCCGCACTTCATCGACCACTTGTGCGATGATTGCACCAATCATCTGCGCAAGCTGCGCTTATACCTGGACGCACAAAAAATTCCACACCAGATTGATTTTAAGTTGGTGCGCGGGCTGGATTATTACACCAAAACGGTGTTTGAAATTAAAGCTCCCGGTTCGTTAGGCTCTCAAGATACCATTTGCGGAGGCGGGCGCTACGACAAATTGATAGAAACGCTGGGTGGCAAACCGACGCCCGGCATTGGGTTTGGTTCTGGCATTGAACGAATTGTGCTTACACTCCAGGCCCAACATGTTGACCCTCCCCCGCCTGAACGCCTCACCGCTTTTGTGGCTTATTTGGGTGAAGCAGCCAAAATAGCAGCCATTAAATTAACCATCCAACTACGCGACGCCGGATTACCAAGCCAGATGGGCTTTGGCAACCGCAGCCTGAAAGCGCAACTAAAAAGCGCCAACCGCAACCACGCGCGCTACGCCATTATCATAGGCGATGATGAACTGGCGCAAGAAGTTGTCACCATCCGCAACCTGGAAACCAAAGAACAAGTGACCGTGCCCTTCCCGGAGATTCTCCAACATTTGAAGCGGCGTGTGTAGCGGGCAGTAGTTTGCAAAATCACACTGAAACTTTGAAACCCGAAACCTAAATGACAACCAATTTTCGGCGCATCGGATTACTCTACCACCCCAAACTACCCCAATCGCGGGTGATGGTGGCGGAAATGCTGGAGTTCATCGAGGGCTTCGGCGTTTCTGGCTGGGTGAGCAGCAGTTGGGATGAGGATTCTATTTCGGCAAAAATTGAGCAGACAGACCTACTCGTCACCCTGGGTGGCGATGGCTCCATTCTGCGTGCCGCGCGCATCGCTGTAGAGCACAGTACCCTGTTAATGGGCGTTAATTTAGGGCGACTTGGGTTTTTGGCTGAAGTTGAACCTGCAGAATGGCAAAAGTGCTTTGAACAGATGCTCACCGGCTCATATCGCATTGAAGAGCGGTTATTGGTGCAGGCCTGCTACTGGCGCAACGGAGTTGAACAGGGATGCTACCACGCCCTGAACGAAGTTGCCATCAGTCGCGGCTCATTGGCGCGGGTTGTGCGCCTCAAAACCTATATCAACCAGAGTTATCTCACCACCTACACCGCCGACGGCATCATCCTCTCTACCCCTACCGGCTCCACAGCCTATGCGTTGGCCGCCGGTGGCCCCATTCTTCCACCAGAACTAAAAAATTTTTTGCTCATCCCTCTGGCTCCGCACTTAAGTCTGGAACGTGCCATTGTGCTCTCAGAAGGGGATGTGGTGAAATTGGCGGTTGATACCGACCACACCGCCATTTTAACGGTTGACGGTCAGTTTAATATTGAACTGGCGCACAACGACACGGTGGAAGTTTCTGCCAGTCCGCAGGTTAGCCGATTTTTGCGGTTACAAGACAGAAGCTACTTTTACAACACGCTGATGCAACGCCTGGGCTGGCCAAACACCAAATGAACCTGATCGAGAAATCAATTTAAGCGGCCAGATAGAGCAATCGCATACTGATTTTTGAAGCAAGATTTGTGGTTTGTCAGGTCAATTTGTAGGGACAGAGCAATGCTCTGTCCCTACACGGATGAGATTTTAACAAAATGCAGGTTTTACCGTGGATTTTTCTTGAAAAATCCAGCCGCCTGAGTACATTCCATTGAGTATGTGATTGCCTTGGCGGCCAGATGAACCAGATTGAGTATGAAGCGCTTATCAACCATTAAACCAACCCCAACAAACAGCAGACTTCGCCCCCGCCGAACCTTGAACCGACTGGCGCTGGCGCTGCTGGCGCTGGGCATTGGCGGCATCGCGCAATCCCTGCTGAAACAAGACAGTCTGTGGGACGGCCTGATGCTGTACGTGCTGGCCGCGATCTTATTTGTTTACGCGCTTGACCATGCGCGACCCAAAAGTCTGGTGGCCTATCGAGGATTGTTTGCCCCGTTGGACAGTGCCCGCGGCCTGCGCCGCACCGTGGGTGTATGGCTGATATTTGGCGCATTCTCCCTTTCACTAATCGGCTGGCAAGTATTTGGTGCAATTGCGTCCCGGTCTCAGGCCTGGTGGTTTTATGCCGGCAGTGTGGCGCTAATGGTCGCCGGCGCAATCATTCTCACACCCAGAGAGGAAGGCGCATTCCCCGAGGCACGCCGTAGCTGGCACGCTGTCCGCAACCCAGAAACCATTATTCTCATCCTGATTGTACTCATTGCCGTTGGGCTGCGCCTGTGGCACTTTACCAGTTTGCCGTTTGGCGTGTGGTACGACGAAGCCGAAGCCGGTCTGCAAGCCCGGCAGTGGCTGGCAGAGCCATCGTACAAACCCGCATTTTACGATCCTATCAACATCAGTGGACAGTTGATAATTTTGTACAGCACCGCGCTGCGCTTTGTCTCCAATTCTGTGTGGGGGCTGCGGCTGGTGTCGGTACTGTTTGGGGTGAGCGGTGTCGGCGCCGCGTACCTGTTCGGCCGTCAGGTGGGTGGGTCGGTATTGGGGTTGGGTTTAGCTTTTGCAATCGCCGTAATGCGCTGGGATATTAATTTTAGCCGGATTGCCATGACCGGCATTGATACCCCGTTCTTTGACTTTATCACCCTGTTTTATTTAGCCCGTCTGCTGCGACACGGGCGGCTGCGCGACGCCGCATTCGCCGGACTGTGGCTGGGGCTGGGGTTGAGTTTTTACACGGCCTTCCGACTGTTTGTGCTGGCCGTGGGATTGTTCGCTGTGTTCGGGGCAATCATCTGGCCACAGTGGTGGGCTAAACGTGCCGACCCCGGCTGGTGGGGTCGGCAGGGCGCTCGACTGGGGATACTGCTGTTTGCAGCATGGATTACCCTGATGCCCGTGGCGCAATACGCTATTCGCCACCCCGACTCATACTGGGCGCGCGTGCGCGCCACTTCCATTCTGAATCGCCGCGACGACCCCAACCTGCCGCATGCGTTGCTCACCAGCCTGGAACGACACGTGGCAATGTTCAACCTGCACGGCGACAATAATGGGCGGCATAATCTCCCCGGCGAACCGGAACTCGATCCGCTAATGGGGGTTCTGATGGTGCTGGGGATCGCACTGGCCCTGCGAAACGCCAACCGCCCCGCCCCCCTGTTTTTCCTGCTCTTGTTTCCCATCGCCCTGAGCGGCGGTATTTTCTCGCTTGATTTTGAAGCGCCCCAATCGCTCCGCAGCATCGCCGTTTTGCCTGCCGTTGCTTATTTCTGCATCTTGCCCGTGTTGCGGCTGGCAACAGAAAGCCGGTACGCCTTGCGCCCGTTGCCGCAACGGTGGCTACTGCTCCCCGCCGGGCTGCTCGGATTATACGTGCTGTGGTTCAACGCCTACACCTACTTTGTTCGACAAGCCAACGATTTCGCGGTGTGGAATGCTTTCTCCACCCCAGAAACAATCACCGGCAAAAAAATGGCAAAACTGGGGCCAGGGTACGACTTCTTCCTATCGCCATTTTTAACCAACCACCCGACCATCCGCTTTTTGTCTCCCAATACACCCCACCAAACAGTCTTCAATTTGCCAGACGCGCTCCCCATCCGCACCGACGCCACGCGCCCGGCAGCCCTTTTCATTCACCCCGACGATGGTTGGATTTTCAACCAGGCACAGCGATTGTACCCTGCGGGCCAATTTGAAACTGTCTCCAATCGGCCAGAAAACCCGCCCGCGGTACACATTGCGCTGCTCTCTCCCGCCGATATTGCCTCTGTGCAGGGATTGGCGCTGCGCTATTGGGCCGGGTCGCACGTCCAACAGGGCCAGTCACCGGCCTGGGCAATGCGCACCGACACAATCGACGCTGACTGGACCGCCACGGCTCCCGTTTCTCCCCCGTTTGTGGCCGAGTGGGAAGGCACCCTGTACGCGGCGACATTTGGTCGGTACCGGTTTCACCTTATTGCCCCCGCCGACGCAACACTGGAAATCGATGGATTCACCGTACTTTCCGGCATCGGGGAGCAAACGACGACCTTTACGCTGGCGCAAGGAAATCATCACCTGCGGTTGCAAGCCGCTTCTGGCGCACACGGCGGCGCAGTTCACTTGCATTGGCAGCCGCCCAACAGCACACTGACCTCTATCCCCCGCAACGCGCTTTACACCGAACCCATCACCAATCACGGATTGTTGGGACAATACTATCCAAATTCCAATTGGCAAAACTCACCGGCATTGGTGCGCGTCGATCCATTTTTAGACACGTATTTCCATTTTACGCCACTACCGCGTCCTTATACCGTGCTGTGGTCAGGGTCGCTTGTAGCACCGGTCACCGGAATTTACAATATAGGGTTGCGTGCAGTTGGCGTGGCACAACTTTTTCTTGATGGGCAACCGATTGTTACGACTGCCGCCCCCAACCAGATCACGGCCCAGGCTCTTTCACTGACCGCCGGACAGCACCACATTGTGGTGCAATTTCTGGACAATGCGGCACGGTCACAAATTCACCTTTTGTGGGCGCCGCCCGGCACCACCGACCTGCGCCCCATCCCCGCCGAGAATTTGTGGCCGCCGTTGGGGGAAAACTGGCAACCGACACCGTCCACAGCCCCGGCTGCCAGCGGGTTCCAGCCGCAACCGCTGGCACTAACTTATCGGACCACACTGTCTGAGGGGTTGCGCGAACCGCGCGACGTGGCCGTTGGCCCCACAGGAATCATTTACGTGGCCGACACAGGCAGCAAAGGGGTGCATCTGTTTGAGGGAATCACCACAGCAGGCACGTGGACGGAAACATCCGCCGGCCCATTCGTTGAGCCGTTGGCACTGGTAACAACAGCTGATGGCCGCGTGTGGGTGTTGGATTCAACCCGGCAACAGGTCTACAGTTTTGGCGCCGATGGCACACCACTGGGAAAGCTGGGCGGGCCAGAGGCACATCTGTACCATCCACGGGGATTGGCATTACTTGCTCAAGCAGACGGAACGCAAACCCTGGCAATTGTCAATACCGGTGGAGGACAACTGGCACTGTACAGTCTGGATGGCGTGTTGTTGGGTACTGTTGGCACACCTGGCGCAGGGTCGGGGCAACTGAATGAGCCGGTTGATGTGCTGCGCGATGATTTTGGGGCTTATTTTGTTACAGAAGGCGCCAACGCTCAACGCTGGCAGCGGCTTGACCCGTTTGGCAAATCGCTGGCCTTATGGCCCGCCGATTCACCCGTCGCTATGGATGGCAGTCACCTGGCCTGGGGGCCGGATGGTTCAATTTTTATGACCAACGGGCGGGCGGGCGCCGTGCGCCGTTTCGCCCCGGATGGCACCCTGCTGAACGAATGGCACTCGGTGGGGCCGGTCACATTCAAGCATCCGGTTGGAATTTACTTCGATCCATCTCGCAGTCGTCTCTTTGTCACCGATGTTGGCGCGGGGACGGTGATAGTGTTTGATGTTCAGCGCGATGAGAAGTGAGTATCGTGCAGCAAGGTTGAAAGCAAAGAAGAACTGTGGTTTAATACAATAGCAACGATACGGACTCTATACCCATGGAGATGACAACAATTTTCCACCTTGTCCCACAAAGTTACCACCGCGCCCAACCTGCCAACCGGCCCTACACCGCCGCCACATTCGCAGAGGAGGGCTTCATCCACTGCACCGCCGACCGCGACACGCTGTTGCAAATTGCCAATACCTTTTTCGCTGATTTGGACGAGCCGCTGCTGTGCTACACCATCGAAATAGAGAAACTCTCATCGCCCGTGCGCTGGGAGCCACCGGCGCCGGTTCCGGGCGCAGAAGACACGCCACCCCCCGTCGATACCCGCTTTCCACACGTGTACGGCGCAATTGACCGCGCCGCGATTGTGAGTATCATCTCGCTGCAGCGGGATGCAACAGGCCAATGGATAATGCTTTCAAAGAGATAATTATGACCACACCCGCCGACAACCGTATTCAAGCCGCTGTGCCCTTTATGATCCGTCTGGAAGCGGCAGGCATGCCCAATATTGCCATCCGCACCTTCACCTACTACTACTGGCAACTTAACAGCGGCGGTACCGGCCTCATCTCCGAAGCGGACATCGAGCCGGTGAGCACCTTGCCAAACGCTGAAGCCCTTCCCGCCGAGCTGGACGCCGTCGGCGAAACTGCCCTGCCCCACACTGTTCTGCTCAAATTGAACGGTGGGCTGGGAACCAGCATGGGGCTAGAGAAAGCCAAATCGCTCCTGCCGGCGAAACACGGACTTTCGTTTTTAGACATTGTCGCCCGGCAAGCGCTGTGCCGCAACGTGCCACTGGTACTGATGAACAGCTTTGTCACCCACGTCGACTCGCTGGCGGCGCTGGAACGCTACCCGAATTTGCGCAAAAATAACCTCCCCCTTGATTTTGTGCAGCACAAAGTTCCCAAAGTGGCGCAAGCCGATCTTACGCCGGTGGTGTGGGCAGCGAATCCCGCCCTGGAATGGTGTCCACCCGGCCACGGCGATATTTACCCGGCGCTGGTCAGCAGCGGCATGCTCGACAAATTGCTGGCCGCAGACTACAAATACGCCTTCGTTTCCAACGCCGACAACCTCGGCGCGGTGCTTGACGCCCGCATTCTGGGTTATTTTGTCCAAAATAACCTGCCCTTTATGATGGAAGTTGCTGACCGCACCTCCGCCGACCGCAAGGGAGGGCATCTCGCGCGCCGCCGCAGCGATGGGCAGCTCATTCTGCGCGAATCGGCGCAGTGCCCACCAGAAGACACCGCATCGTTTCAGAATGTGTACCGTTACAAATATTTCAACACCAACAACCTGTGGCTCAACCTGCTGGCGCTGAAAGCAGCAATGGAAAAGCACGGGGAAATTCTCCCCCTGCCGATGATTCGCAACGCCAAAACTGTTGACCCCCGCGATCCCACTTCCACACCAGTGTATCAACTTGAAACCGCGATGGGGTCAGCAATTGCCGTGTTCAACGGGGCAGCAGCCCTGCGCGTGCCGCGCACCCGTTTCGCGCCGGTAAAAACCACCAGCGACCTGCTGGCGGTGCGCTCCGACGCCTATCTGCTCAGCGATGACTTTCGCGTGGTGCTGCACCCATCGCGGCAGAGCAAGCCGGTGGTGGTGGAATTAGACCCGGCACATTACAAGCTCATCACCCAATTGGAGGAACACTTCCCCCACGGTGCGCCGTCACTGCTGCACTGCGAGCGTTTCGCCGTGCGGGGGGAGGTGGTGTTCGGCGCGGATGTGGTAGTACGGGGTAACGTCACCATCGAAAACCCCACCCCACAGCCAATGATCATCCCTGATGGCGCAGTGCTGGAGTAATACGTTGAAAAAATACACGCCGCTGTGGATAATTTTTCTTATCATCTTTTTGCTTGGTGGAGCCAGCGCCGCATACTGGCAAGCCAACATCATCCGCCAGCACCGACAATTTCCGCCGCCTCCTGTCGATATTCCGCTGGCTGCCGATAAAACCTTTGGCACAACGGTTGACCTGACGCTATACGATGAAACAGACCTGTACCGCCAACTCGACGCGATGCAATTTGCCGGGCTGGTGTGGCTGCGGCAGCCCTTCCGCTGGGCAGACATTGAACCGGAACGGGGGCAGTTTCAGTGGGAAAAATACGACCACGTAGTGGAAGCCGCCCGATTGCGCGGGTTCAAGTTCATCGCCCTGCTGGATACGTCACCGGCATGGGCCCGCGCCGATGGTACGCCCGCCGAAACACCACCGCAGGAAGTAACCGACTTCGGTACGTTTGCCCGCACGCTGGCGCGCCGCTACCGCACCGATATTGACATCTTCCAAATCTGGCACGAGCCGAATCTCAGCAGCCATTGGGGCAAGCGGTACGTTGATCCGGCGGGCTACACCCTGCTGCTGAAAAATGCCGCCATCAATATTCGCGCCGCGCATCCTCAGGCAAAAATTATGGCTGCCAGCCTGTCCCCCACGCTGGAAGATGGCCCCCTCAACCTGAACGAAATGGATTTTTTGCGGGGCATGTATCGCGCCCAGGCTGCTCCCTGGTTTGATATTTTAGGCGCGGAACTGTACGGCTTTCACCTACCCATCGCAGAATCGACCCCCGACCCCGCCGTGCTGAATATTGACCGCGCCCTACTGCTGCGGCAGGTGATGGCCGCCAACGGCGACGGCGACACGCCGGTGTGGGCAACCGCGTTCGGCTGGAACGCCCTGCCTGCCGATTGGACGGGCCAGCCGCCCACCTTTCCCACGGATGTGCCGGAAAAACAACGCGCGCGCACAGAAGCGGCGCTTAATTTCGCCCGCTACAACTGGGCGTGGCTCGGACCCATTCTGGCAACGCGCTGGGATGCCACCGGGCTGGCAAAAGATGACCCCGCGCGCGGGTTCGCCCTGTCGCCCACGCTGCTGCCGCCATTTGAAAAAGTCGCACACACCCTGCCGTACACTGCCACCGTCGGCAACTACCCCGCCACCCACCCCACCGGGCAGTACAGTCCCGGTTGGGAATATGGTCCCAATCTGGTGGATATTCCTCACCTCGCTCCCGATGACCCACCCGCCACGCTCACCATCCCGTTCTACGGCACCCGCCTGGATTTGCAGGTGAATCGCGGTGATTTCCAGGGGTATTTGTGGGTGACGGTTGACAATCAACCCGCCAACGCCCTGCCCCAAGATGAGCAGGGCAGAGGGTACGTGGTACTGGACGACCCGCTGCGTCAGCCTGCCGCCGTCACCCTGGCGCGGTATCTGCCCAATGGCAACCACACAGCGGTTATTCAGGCAGCAGGGGGCTGGGGGCAATGGGCAATTTCCGGCTGGACGGTGTACAGCGAAGCGGACACTCGCCGCGCGCGCGACGGGCTGGCAATCAGCCTGCTGCTGGCAGCCATCGGGGGGATGGGCACGCTGTGGCAGGGATGGCGGCAGCGGCGGCAATGGATCATGGCGCTGGACCAGAAATGGCACTGGCTGGCGCTGCAAGCACATCTTTTGCCCGCAAGCTGGCATATCGGACTGGCATTTGCGGCGACGGGGGCATTTTTCTTGTTCCCCAGTGCAGTGGCGTGGGTGTTTCTGCCGCTGTTGGGATTGCTATTTTTGGTGCGCCTGGAATCTGGGCTGCTGGTGGTGACATTCGCAATTTCATTTTTCCTACTGAAAAAACCACTGCCCGGCATAACTGTGCCAGCGCTGGGAACACTGCTGGCACTGCTGATGATAGCGGTACTGCTGCGGCTCGTTCTGCCCCGCCCCGATGCGCCCACCGGCACGGAAAAATCACTGCTGCCCATTCAATCGCTGTGGCGGCTGGATTGGCTCACCGCTGGCGACTGGATTGCGCTGGCATTGGTAGCGCTGGGGCTGGCAACCACCTTCACCGCCGCCAGTCGCGGGGTGGCGCTGTATGAATGGCGCACAGTGGTACTGGGGAGCGTGATTTTCTATTTTGCCGTTCGATTGACACCGCTCATCACGGGGGCTGGGCGGGCGACCCTGTCGCAGCAGTTGTTGGATGCGTTTGTGGCGGGCGCTGCTCTACACGCACTGACGGCGCTGCACCAGTATTGGTTTCATCCAGAGCAAACCATTACTGCTGAAGGAGTACACCGGGCGCTGGGGTATTTGTACGGCTCACCGAACAATTTGTCGCTATTGCTGGAGCGGGCACTGCCGATAGCGGTGGTAATGGTGCTGTGGGGTGTCGGCTGGCGGCGCTGGTTGCACGGCGCGGGGCTGGTGGTGATGGCGACAGCACTGTATTTAACCTTTTCAAAAGGGTCGTTGTTGCTGGCGATTCCGGCGGCCCTGGTGTTCATCGCTCTGCTGAAAGGGGGCAAAAACGCCTGGCTCGGCGCGGGGTCGGGGTTAATTTTGCTGGGAGCCGCACTCATCCCGCTATCACGCACCGAGCGTTTCCACAGCATGTTCAGTCTGCAACCGGGCAGCACTACTTACGCCCGTCTGAAGCTGTGGCAATCGGCATGGGAAATGCTGCGCGACCATCCACTGACGGGATTGGGGCTGGACAATTTTTTGTATCAATACCGCACGCGGTACATTCTGCCCGGTGCATGGGCGGAACCAGATTTGAGCCACCCCCACAACATTGTGCTTGATTTTGGCACGCGGCTGGGACTGGGCGGCATTGTGTGGCTGGTGTGGGCACAAGCGTACTTCTGGTGGCGGGCATTGCGTGGCTATTTTCGCACGTCGCAACCGCAAGTGCAGCGTTTGCTTCTGGCAGCCATGGCGAGTATGATACCATTTTTGGTACATGGAATGGTGGATAACGCCTTCTTCCTGGTTGATTTGGCGTACACCTTCTTTTTGGCGTTTGCCATTGCCGAAGACGGACAACGAGTCCGCGAATGAGCGAGTCAGCAAGCCTGTAATCTTGAACTTTGAACCTGAAACTCAAAACTATAAACCTAATGCCTGTATCTGAACGATTAAGTATGGTCGTCAGCCTGACGCTGATTGGGCTGGCAATGTATTTTATCATTGACCTGCCAACTCGATATTTGACAGTGCCCCTGTGGGGGACGTCGCTAACGGTAACAGCGTCTACCCGGCTGCTAATGGCAATTTTGCTGGGAGGATTGGCGTTCTCCGGGGCGGGGGCGGTGGTACACGCGCATCCGTATCAGCGGGTGAGCTATACTGTCCCTTTTTGGGTGAATGCGTTGTTGCTGGTGGTCCTGGCAACACTAACCCTGGCCCAGTTGGGGGGCGCGACAGCGTGGGCGGTGGGGCTGCTGACAACTGGCGGCTTGTTGTGGCTAACTCTGCTGGCAGAGTATCGTCTTATTGATGAGAATCGGACTGAACCCGGCAGGATCAATGCAGCACAGCTTTGGTCGCAGGGGATGAGTTATGCCCTGTTGTTGGCCTACGGGTTGATGATTTATCAATGGCGAACCCCTATTATTCTTAAATCGATTGTGTTGGCAATTGTCGGCGGTGCGCTGGCTGCCTCTATTTTTAAGTCGCACGTGTCTAAAGGTAGGTGGGGATATTGGGGGTGGATGGTAGCTTTTGCAGTTGGGCAAATCGCGTGGGTTTTGGGGTACTGGCCTATTCGCCCTCTGCAAGCCGCATTATTCACGTTACTTGTTTTTTACGTTCTTACCGGGTTGACCAATGTTCGGCTGGATGGAACGTTTTCACGGTGGGTAGTTATAGAATATGGGGTGATTTTTCTGCTGGGGGCAGGGATAGTATGGTGGTTGGGATAATTAGTTGGGATATCCATGCACACCCTCGCATCAATGTAAAATCTGGCTCAAGAAAAGTCTTGTGCGCTCGTTTTTGGGATTGGTGAAAAATACGTCTGGTGCAGCTTCTTCCACAAGTTTGCCGTCGCTCATAAAAATAATGCGGTCGGCAGCATTTTTGGCGAAGCCCATTTCGTGCGTCACCACCACCATTGTCATTCCTTCTTTTGCCAGTTGGAGCATCACATCCAGCACTTCTTTAATCATTTCTGGATCAAGGGCGCTGGTTGGCTCATCAAAGAGCATAATTTTGGGGTTCATCGCCAACGCACGGGCAATCGCCACGCGCTGTTGCTGTCCCCCCGATAATTGTGCCGGGTAGCTGTCTGCTTTTTCGGGAATGCCGACCCGTGCCAACTGTTCGTGTGCAATCCTCTCCGATTCTTCTTTTGCTCGTTTTCTGACCACTCGCTGCGCCAGTACGATATTTTCTAATGCCGTTAAGTGCGGAAACAAATTGAACTGTTGAAAAACCATCCCTATTTCAGTGCGGATTTCATTGATATTTGCTTTTTCCAAATTTTGCCCATCGACAATAATCCGCCCGCCATCTATTTTTTCCAACTGGTTTATGCAGCGTAGCATTGTTGATTTGCCTGATCCGCTGGGGCCGATGACGACCACGACTTCGCCGGGCGCAACATTGATGTTCACGCCATCTACGGCACGGATGTGTCCAAAGTGCTTGTAGACGTTATCCAGAATAATGATGGGTTCTTGCGTATCCATATTTTTCCTTCCTAGTGTCCGGGGAGTTTTGATCTTCGCTCAATGTAACGCACCAGCAATGACAAAAGCAAGGTCATTACCAGATACATCAACGCCACCGAGTTAAAGCCTTCAAAAGCGCGGAAGTTGCGCGAAATCCAAAGGCGTCCTTGCTGCAATACTTCTGGCAGGGCAATAACGGAAATGAGCGAGGAATCTTTGAGCATTGCAATAAAATCGTTGCCCAGCGGTGGCAAAATCACCCGAATAGCCTGGGGCAAAATGATATAGCGCATCGCTTGAAAATAGTTCATCCCCAGCGAACGCGCGGCTTCCATCTGGCCTCTGGAAATAGATTGGATACCGGCGCGAAAGACCTCAGCTAAATAAGCCCCGTAGCCAAACGCCAATCCGATAACTGCTGCCGGGAGGCCGCGCAGGTCAACGGCGTCGCCGGTGGCTTTCCGCACAAATGGGGTGATAGCAAATCCCATGTAGAGGATAATCACCAGCATCGGCACACCGCGCACAATTTCAACATATAGGGTAGAAAAAGTATATGGCATTGCCGGCAACAAGAACATAAACGCTTCAATTAACAGCGCCATAATGATCAACGGCGTTACGCCACGCCATTGAGGGGAAATTAACCAACCCAACGCAATAAAAACAACCCCTATCAATAGTCGTTTGCCAACTCCCACAGCTAAATCGGGGGAGCCGTTGGCTACGCGCATTAAACCGAACAGTAATCCCAAGATCAGGGCTGCAACAAAGGCGATTAACGTTACGCGAATGGTCAGGAGAACACCGTTTGCAAAAACGGCACGTCTGATGATCCTGCCCACATTATCACTAAAATCATCGTACAGCACCACCGTACTCTTTGCCGGAGCTATGCCGGTGAGCGATGGCGTGCTGGTATGTATTTTTAGCGGTGTGGTGGAGGGAGTCAGTGGTTCCAACACTTGTTTGGTAGCATCGTCGGCAACCTGAATGTGATATGAGTCACTTTGCCCAATTGTATTGCCTTCCGAATCAAAATACTCAACGTAAAAAGTATAAGTACCTGCTTCCAGTGGTGGCTTAACCGTAAACGCCCACACACCGTCGTCTTTCACTTTCATTTTGCCCCTTGCATCTTTGTTCCAGGGCATATCAAAGATAAAATATATGGCATCAATATAGCGCGTAGAGGTTAACACTGAATACCCGACAATTACACCCACTAGCAGGACGATGATTCCCCACCAGGGGATATGCTCCCAACCAATCACCATCCCTGTGCGACCGCGTTGGTTGGCCTGTGTCACAAGCTCTAGCGGGTCAGAGCCGGGGGTTTTGTCAGAAGCCATCCATAAGACTCCTTTCTTTGTCCGTGTAGTTTTAGTAAACGTTGCATTTGAAAAGATGTTGTGAAATCGTGGTCGAGATGGACACATGTGTCCATCTCGACCATTTTAAATTAACAAAGATGGTCCAAACAGGGTCTGGACATTATTTTACGCCGAACCATTTATTGTAGATGGTGTCGTATTCACCGGAGGCTTTCACCGCGGCCAACCCCTTGTTGATGGCGGCCAACACGTCCTGACGATCTTTGTTCACGGCAATGCCGTACAACTCTTCCGTAAACGGATCGCCTACCAGTGTCACGCCCATCTCCGGGTTCGCCCGGATGATGTCCGCTGACGTCGGCCCGTCGTTCACTACCGCGTCCACGTCCCCCTGCGCCAATGCCTGGAACGCCAGCGTTATCTCATCGTAGCGCACCACGTCCGCCGTCGTGTTCTCGCTCAACCAAATGTCCCCCGTTGTCCCTAATTGCACCCCCACTTTCTTGCCATTCAGATCGTCCGGCGTCTTAATGTCGCTCCCCTCTTTCACCGCTATCATCTGCCCCGCGTTGAAATAGGGGTCGCTGAAGTCCACCGTCTGCTTCCGCTCGTCCGTTATCGTCGCCGCTGAAACCACAGCATCAAACTCGCCGCTCGCCAGCGCCACAAATATACCGTCCCAGCGCGTGTTCACGTATTCAACATCAAAGCCCCCTGCCTTCGCTATCGCGTCCATCAACTCAACATCAAACCCAACAATGTTCCCCGCATCGTCCACGCTCTCAAACGGCGGATACTCCGCGTTCGTCCCCACTTTCACCACACCCAAACTGCTGCCTGTTTCGGCGGAGCTTTCAGCGGCCTGGCCAACGCCGAACCATTTATTGTAGATGGTGTCGTATTCACCGGAGGCTTTCACCGCGGCCAACCCCTTGTTGATGGCGGCCAACACGTCCTGACGATCTTTGTTCACGGCAATGCCGTACAACTCTTCCGTAAACGGATCGCCTACCAGTGTCACGCCCATCTCCGGGTTCGCCCGGATGATGTCCGCTGACGTCGGCCCGTCGTTCACTACCGCGTCCACGTCCCCCTGCGCCAATGCCTGGAACGCCAGCGTTATCTCATCGTAGCGCACCACGTCCGCCGTCGTGTTCTCGCTCAACCAAATGTCCCCCGTTGTCCCTAATTGCACCCCCACTTTCTTGCCATTCAGATCGTCCGGCGTCTTAATGTCGCTCCCCTCTTTCACCGCTATCATCTGCCCCGCGTTGAAATAGGGGTCGCTGAAGTCCACCGTCTGCTTCCGCTCGTCCGTTATCGTCGCCGCTGAAACCACAGCATCAAACTCGCCGCTCGCCAGCGCCACAAATATACCGTCCCAGCGCGTGTTCACGTATTCAACATCAAAGCCCCCTGCCTTCGCTATCGCGTCCATCAACTCAACATCAAACCCAACAATGTTCCCCGCATCGTCCACGCTCTCAAACGGCGGATACTCCGCGTTCGTCCCCACTTTCACCACACCAAGCTTACCTGTTGCTGTCTCTTCTGTGGCAGCGGCTTCTTTCTTGGGCCAAACAGGAACAAACTTGCCATTCTG
>CAYPUV010000040.1:0-21799 GCA_964413895.1 uncultured Anaerolineaceae bacterium | reverse complement strand
TTTTTACGGTATTTTTTTGTTTTTCTCAGTGTATCTTTGTGTTTTCTCCGTGTTTTTCTGTGTAACTGAATAGATACCAATCACGGTTATAAAAATTAGGATGTGCGACAGATGACCAACGATTTCATTTACCTTGATCACGCCGCCAGCACGCCGGTTGCACCGGAAGTGCTGCAAGCGATGATCCCTTACTTTTCAGAAAATTACGGCAACCCATCGGGGCTGCACCGGCAGGGACGCGCCACCCATCGGGCCATCTCAGCCGCCCGTCGAGAAGTTGCCACCATCTTCAATTGTCGCCCAAAGGAAATTGTGTTCACCTCCGGCGGCTCCGAATCGGACAATATGGCGATCCGCGGCGTAGCGTGGGCGCAAAAACTGGCGGGGAAGGGCACGCACATTATTACCAGTCCCATCGAACACAGCGCCGTGAGCAAAACCATCAATCAACTGTGCGATTTATTCGGCTTCGAGCAAACTATTGTACCGGTTGACCGCTACGGCAGCGTCAACCCCGCCGACGTGGAAGCCGCCATCCGCCCCGATACCATTCTCATCAGCATTATGGCGGCGAACAACGAAGTGGGCACGCTGCAACCCATCGCTGAAATTGGCAAGATTGCCCGCGCACACGACGTCCCTTTCCACTCCGACAGCGTGCAGGCGGTGGGCACAATTAGTTTAGACACCCAAACCCTGCCGGTAGACATGCTGGCGCTATCCGCCCACAAGTTTTACGGCCCCAAGGGAGTTGGCGTGCTGTACTTGCGCCAGGGCACACCGTTTATTCCACCCAGCACCGGCGGCGGGCACGAAGAAGGGCGGCGCCCCGGCACAGAAAATGTGCCGTACATTGTGGGGCTGGCAACCGCGCTGAAGCTGGCAACCGAAAATCGGACTGCGCACATTACCCAGATGAGCCGCCTGCGTGACCGGCTGATTGACGGCGTGCTGGCGCGCATCCCCGGCGCACACCTCACCGGGCACCCCACCGAGCGCTTGCCGCACAACGCCTCTTTTGTTTTTGAAAATTGCGACGCCAGCACGCTGCTGATGCACCTGGATGTGCACGGCATCGGCGCGGCAAGCGGCAGCGCATGCGCCACCGGCATGCCAGAACCCAGCAAGGTACTGCGCGCAATGGGCATTGAGCACAATCTGGCCCTCGGTGCGCTGCGCCTGACCTTGGGCAAAAGCACCACAGAAGCCGATATTGACACCGTGCTGGATGTACTGCCAGCGGTAGTAGAATCGGTGCGGGCGGTGTATACTATCCAAAAGTAACCAATCGGAGTTTTGTGATGCGCTCAGTTTTGGAAAAAATGAGAAAACTCGAAAAATATATTGCCACCGACACCGCAGCGGTTGACCCCGTACTGGAATTGACACTGGACAAACTGTTGGCGCGAGAAATATCGCGCGGCAGCGCCCCAAAAAAAACGTTGGCAGCGCAAATTGCACAATTTGAGCAGCATTACAAGCTAAATAGTGTGGATTTTCAGGCGCAGTTTCAAGCGGGGATATTAGGCGATAATATAGATTTCATCGAATGGGCGGCAACATTGGATATGCTGCAAAGTTTGGATGAGCGTCTAGCTTCTCTCAAAAGTGGTCTTGAAAAATGAACGCTGTCATCGCAGAACATTTTACCCGCATTGAAACACGCTTCATCACCAGTCCGAACCAGTCCGATTACCACATCATATACCATCATCAGGCAGAATATTTCCTTCTCCGACGGGAAACTGCGTGCGCGTTTAACGCTCATTAACCAGGATTTCCTTGAAATGTTTGAGTATGTTACAGAAGTGCGCGGCGAAATTCAGTTGAAAAAATACAGTTTCCATTGGCAAAAAAAGGATGGAACGTTGGCAAAACGATGGGATAACGCCCCCCATTATCCCGCACTTCCAAACGCGCCACATCACATCCATTTGGGAAATCAGGCCGTACAAGCCAACGACACTTTGCCATCCATCTTAAGCATCCTTGACGAAATTGAACAGGAATTATCACGACATGAGTGACGCCAAACCCCGTGTGGTCGTGGCAATGAGCGGCGGCGTGGATAGCTCGGTGGCGGCGGCACTTTTGGTTGAACAGGGCTACGACGTGGTGGGGATGATGCTCCGCCTGTGGGCGGAGCCGGGCGGCGCAGCCAATCGTTGCTGCACCCTCGACGCCATTGACGACGCCCGCGCCGTCGCGGGGATGCTCGGTATTCCCTTTTACGTGCGTGACTACAAGCAAATCTTCAAAAACACCATCGTCGATCCATTCATCGAAGCCTACGGCGACGGTTTCACCCCCAACCCGTGCCTCACCTGCAACCGCGTTATTCGCTTTGAAATGCTGCTCAACGAGGCGCTGGCGCTGGGAGCGCAGCACCTCGTCACCGGGCACTATGCGCGCGTTAAGCAGAATGAACGGGGGGAATACGAGCTATGGCGCGGTATTGACCGGGACAAAGACCAGAGTTACGTGCTGCACAGCCTCAATCAAAAAAACCTGCCCCACATCTTTTTCCCGCTGGGTGAATATACCAAAGACGAAGTGCGCCAGATGGCAAAAATATACAACCTGCCCGTGTTCAACAAGCCGGACAGCCAGGATTTGTGCTTTTTGGGCGCTGACGGCTACCGCGGATTTTTGCGACGTCACGCCCCCGAAACAATGATCCCCGGTGAAATTGTGAACACGCGCGGCGAAGTGCTGGGGCAACACAATGGATTGCCAAACTACACTGTTGGGCAACGCAAAGGCCTGGGGGTGTACTCCCGCGAGCCGTTGTACGTCATTCGCCTCGACCGCGCCAACAATCGGCTGGTGGTTGGCACTCGCGCCGAATTGGGGCGCGATGACCTGACCATCCACAGTGTTACCACCGTCTCTGGCAAACCCTTTGTTGTGCCCACCCGCGTGCAAGCAAAAATACGCTACAAAGCGCGCCCGGTACCCGCTATTGTCACACCGCTGCCCAACAATCGTCTGCACGCCAAACTTAATTCTCCCTTGCCAGACATCACTCCCGGGCAGGGTTTTGTGATGTACGACGGGGATCGGGTACTGGGCGGCGGTATCATCGAGCGATTCAACGAGTCAGCGAATCGCTGAATCGCCCATTCCCCCCGCATCTGTTATAATCTTGTGCAGCATCGTCATCCGTTAACTTGGAGCGAAATGTATGGAACACCACAGCGACTCAACCGTCATCGGCCCTTCTCTGGTTCCCAAACTGGAAGTGCTGCGCGGTGATGGCGTCGGTACCACATTCACCCTCAAATTCAAAACCCGCCTCGGCCGAGAAACCGATAACGACATCGTCCTTGCCGATCCCCGCGTGTCGCGCTACCATTGCCAGATAACTTTTGAAGACGGCAAATGGCTACTCACCGACCTGGGCAGCGCCAACGGAACCTTGTTGAATGGGATGCCTGTCAGTGTGCCGCAGCCTTTAGCACACGGCACGCAAATCACCCTGGGTGATACTGTGCTGGCATTTGTAGACCCAATGGACGAGACCGACGCCCCCATCGACCCCTCTGCCACCATCATCGGCGGCAAGTTGCCCCCGCGTCGCCCCGCCGCGCCTGCCAGCGCCAGTACATCCAAAATGATGTGGATTACCGGTGGCCTGGTATTAATTCTGTTGTTGGCTGTAGCCGGTTTCGCCCTGTGGTTGCGTCAGGGCCGCACACCGCTCTCGCCTCCCGCTTCTATTTCAACCCGCACAACCGTCCGCACAACGTCCCAAAACAACAGCCTGGTTCTACAATTTGAGGACGATTTCAGCAATTCTGAAAGTGGTTGGGACGATGCCTTTGGCAAATTTTACACCAAGCAATACGGCAACAACCAGTACCACATAGAAATTACCACCAATAATTTGGTTGTGTGGGGACTGGCCAATCGCAACGCCCAGGATTTTGAGTTGGAAGTTGAGGCCACGCCCGAAACCGACGACACCGGCATTACCTACGGCATTATCTTCCGGTATGTAGACCACAACAACTACTACCGCTTCGATGTGTCAGATGATGGATTTTTCCTTCTGACAAAATTTCAAAACGGCGCATGGCAAACCCTGGTTGACTGGACCAGTTCCCCTGCCATCAACAAAGGGCCGACCACCAACGTACTAAAAATTTCTGCCTTTGGGCCGGATATTGCCATATTTGCCAATGGGCAAGAACTCACCCGCATTAACGATAGCAGCTTCTCCAGCGGCAACTTCGGCTTTTTCACCAGCACTTTCAAAGGAACCCACAGTTGGGTAAGTTTTGATAATCTCAAATTGTGGGGGCCGGTAGATGAGGAACTGGCGCTCATTCCCACCGCCACTCCCACCCAGGCAACACCGGAAAATCAAACCCAAACCGACCAACTGAACCAACAACCCCAACCGACAAACACCGCTGCCGTCACCTCAGCAGAAGCGGCAACGCCGGCCCTGTCGCCGGGTGAAGCCACCCCCATCACAGAGATAGACACCCTCACTGTCACTGCAGCAATCACCGCAACCCAACCCTCCACCGCAACAGCAGGGATTGCGCTCACCCCAGAATCGCCCCCGACCCTGCCTGATTTTGTCACCAGAGACCAGCCGTTGGCGCGCGGACAAAGCAAGCTGCCGGGCAAACTCATCTTCCCTGTGTACGATGCCGCGCGCGGCACGTATGACCTTTTCCGCGCCGACACCGATGGCAACAACCGCGAACTATTGGTCTCTGAAGCGAGCCAGCCCGCCGCCAACAAAGCGGGCGACACCATCGCCTACCGCAGTTGGAAAGCTGATGAACGCGGCCTGATTTCACAGGTCATCGGCGAAACAGACCACTGGCGCTTTGAAACCTTCTTTGAGGCTGCCAGCCCCGCCTTCTCGCCCAACGACGATTTCTTCATTTTCCACTCCCGCGAAGGAGGCGAAATTCCCGCGCTCTACCGCACCGTCGGTACCGAGCACGAAGTACTACGGCGTAATAGCATCCCCATTCAGGGCGAAATGCCCGCCGTCAGTCAAGAGGGTCGGCTGGTGTATCGCGGCTGTCTTGACGGCACGTGCGGTCTCATCAGCAGCAATGTGGATGGCAATGCACCGCAGGTACTCACCGATAACGCCGACGACACCGCTCCCAGCATTTCACCGGACGGGCAAACCGTAGCCTTCATGTCAAATCGAGACGGAAACTGGGAAATTTACAGCATCAGCATAGATGGGCAAAACTTGCAGCGGTTTACCAATGATCCCGCCAGCGAAGGTTTGCCCGTCTGGTCGCCCAACGGGAGCTACCTGGCCTTTGCCTCCAACCGCGATGGTGAATGGGCAATCTGGGTAATGACCGCCAGCGGCAAACAAGCACATCCATTATTTAAACTCAATGGCTCCATTGACGGCATTGTACAGATTGACACGGCTCACGCCTTCGGCTGGTTGGAAGAACACCTTGTTTGGACACCGTAACAGTGAAAAATAAAAATTTGGTTGACCTTCAAGGATACCTCTTCTGAACTGTTCACTGATAACTGACACCTATCTATGACCTCTCAACTTTTGAAGCTGCTAGCAATTTTACTGACTCTCTTTTTTCTGGTGATGGGATTCATCACGCTCACCGAAAAACGTGCGGGAACCATCGCCGGGGCGCAACCATCGCCGACTGTCGCCGCCACTGCGACCCCCTCGCCCACCACAACGGTTGCCCGCACCCTATCGCCCACTGCCACGGCAACCCACGCGACAGCCACACCATCCCCAACGCCGTCCACAACACCCACTGCCATCCCCACCCACACGCCAGCGGCAACGCGCGCTGTCACAGCAACGCCAACCATCACCGCAACCGACACCCCATCTGCTACCGATGTTGCTTCAACTGACGACGCGCCCACTGCCACTACCACACCGTCGCCCACAGAAACACCGTCGGGTCCGCCAACGGACACCCCCACGCCGACCAACACCCCTACCCCGGTGCCACGCACCGTCCGCGCTGATGACGTCCCTGACTACACGCAAGCCACACCGCACCTGTGGTTCACCCGTCCTTTTACCGATGCATTTGCCACCTGGGGCAGTTGGTACTATCCCTACGGAACCAACAACAACGGGGAGTATTTGTGGCACAGAGGCGTGGACATTCAAAATGAAGAAGGCACCCCCATTATCGCCGTTGGCGACGGACTGGTGGTTTTTGCCGGTCAAGATACCACCCGTGCCGTAGGACCGCAGACTAATTTCTACGGACAGGCGGTGGTCATTCAGCACAGTCATGCCATCACCACTGTTGCTCATCCCGATGAGAAATTGCCGGTGTACACGCTATACGGGCACGTTTCGAAAGTGCTGGTGCAGGAAGGGGAAACCGTGCAGGCCGGTCAACCCATTGCCCTGGTGGGGCAAGAAGGCGTGGCGCTGGGGCCGCACTTGCACCTGGAGGTGCGGCTGGGCGAAAACAGCTACCTCGCCACCCAAAATCCCGACCTCTGGGTGCGTCCCGATCCTGGTTACGGCATCATCGCCGGGCGAGTGGTGGATGCCGACGGGTTTTACGTGCCTCAACAGCTCATCACCCTGCATCGTGCCGCCACCCCTGCCAAATTCTGGCGGCAAACGTGGACCTACCCCGACCATCGCTACACGTTCGACCCGGATTTGGGCGAAACTTTCACCTTCGCCGATGTGAAAGCGGGAGAATATATGGTGAAAACTTCGTTCGATGGACATAATTTTAGTATGCCCGTCACTGTGCGCGACGGTGAAGTGAGTTTTGTGCTGATTGAGGGCCAGTCTGCGCCGCCGGCGCCGCCTTCCGAAACGTCCACGCCGTCGCCCTGACCGCGAAACGTGATGCTTGATGCGTTTCACGAAATACGAGATACAAAAATGAAAAAACTCTTTCCCCCACTGATTTTTTTTCTGCTTCTGACCATCCCATCATTCCCCATCCTGGCAGCGCCCCCGCCCCCCGATGAGCCGCTCACCGCTGAAACCACCCGCACCACCCCGCAACTCATCGAAGCGGCATTCCAGCGCGGGGAGATTGACCGTATCACCGCCGACCTCTATTTGGCGTATGCCCTGTTCGATTACGCCAGCCTCCCCGCCGAATATCACAGCCCCGTCCCCTGGGATGGCACAGCGGTGTTGTTGCAATTGCAGCAATCGCTGCAAACCACAATCTCTGCTACCGCAGCCGTTGAGCGCATTCAAAGCCTCCTGTCCGGTTATTGCAGCGGGTCAGGTGCAACGCTGCCCAATTCTGTGAATACATCTCATTTTTATATTGAATATGACACCATCACCGGTACGTTGACGCTTGATGATTACATTAGTGCTCTGGAAACCACGTGGACAGCGGAAGTGGCCCAATTTGGCTGGGCCGCGCCCCCGGTGTACACATTGAATCCACCCCCCGGCGGAAAATATCACGTACGCATTGACCCTAACCTGCAACCCACCTATTACGGCTATGTATCCAGTTTTGGCACGTATGCCGGGTTTGTGGGCGATAATCCCAACACCACCTGGAACGAGGGCGATGCGTATGCCTCGTGCATGGTATTGCAAAATGATTACAGTTACAGTGGCTTCCCCAGCCCGCCGCTGGAATCGTTGCAGGCGACGGTAGCACACGAGTTTAACCACGCTCTGCAATACGGCTATGGCGCCCTCCGCGGCAGCAATACCCCGGATACCGTTTTTGTGGAAGGGGGTGCCACCTGGATGGAAGACGAGGTGTTTGATGCCGCCAACGACAATTATTATTACCTGTGGCCCCAATTCACCACTTGTATGGGTGAATACACGGCTTTCCCCTATTCATACTGGATAACCTTTCGCGGGCTGACCGAGCCATACAGCACGGGCGTGGCTGACGGCGGCGAACAGGTGCTGCAAGATTTTTGGGAACTCACCAGTCAGAACGCAAGCAGCAATCTTTCGGCGCTGAATGCCGCGCTAGGGAACAAAGGGACATCGCTGGCAGACGCCTACCACGCCGCCGCCATCGCGCTGAAATTCAACAAGCCGTGTGGCGGTGGGGTCGTGTCTCCCTATTGTCTAGAGGAGGGGGCAGCGTATGTGGCGCTCAAAGGGCAGCCGTCTGTGCAGGGAAGTATCGCTGCCATTGGCAACAGTTATTTTGGCAGCGTAGCAGACAATTACGCCCTCAATTGGGTGAGTCTACCCACCAACGTCACACCGTACAATATCACCCTGCAGAATACATCGAACGGCGGGCAACTGCGCGGCAGCGTGGTGTGCGATACCGGCACATCGCTCAATATTGTTCCACTGCCTGCCGTGGCAAACGCGGGCGATACCGTCACCCTGAACAATTTCAACCCCGCCGCCTGCACCAGTGTGGTGGCAGTCCTCACCAATCAAGCCCAAACCGCTCCCAATCCATCATCCTGCCTGGCGCGCAGCTACACCCTGCACGCCGACAGCGCCGCCCCCGCTCCCATCCTCGCCAACCTGCCCAACCAATCCCTGCTGATGGATACGCCTCGTCTGCGCGCCATTGACTTGTGGAACTACGCCAGCGATGACGTTGACACCCCCGCCGTAATGTCGTACACTGTCATCAATACTCCCATCATCAGCGCTGGGGTTTCCATCAGCGCCAACCGCTACATTGATATTGCGCCGCTGCCCGGCTGGACCGGTTCAACTCCGGTGGATGTGCAGGTACAAGACACCGGTGGTCTCACCGACACCGACACCTTTACGGTAACAGTCAAGCAAATCTACAAAATACTCTTGTTTCCAATTTTTAATAACTACACATTTCCTTGATTTAACACAATCGAATAGGAGACAATCGATGATAAAAAAATTGTTCCCCGTACTTGTTCTATTATTTGGATTACAAGGGCCGATTGCTACCGCAGCTCCACCACCCGACACGCCCCAAACCACACCCATCTTTTTACATCTCAAATACGCCACCTTCGACCCGCTTCAGGCAGAACCCGCCATTCCCCCAGCTTTGCAATTTGCACCCCGCACGCCCGGCGCACCGGGCGCGTATATTGTGCAATTTAGCGGGTCAATTCAGCCGGGATGGAAAATCGCACTGGAAAATTTGGGGGCAGCGATTGACAGCTATCTGCCCGATAACGCGCTGCTGGTGCGCCTCACCCCCGCCGAAGCCGCTGCCGCCGCACAATTGAACGGCGTGCGCTGGGTGGGCGATTTTCAACCGGCATATAAACTTTCCCCGCGCATTGCCTCCGATACCGCCCGTTTCCGCATCGAACTGGCATCGTGGGCGGACACCGCCGCCGTGAAAGACACCCTCGCGGCAATGGGCATCGCCGCGGGCGGGGATGGCAACGTGTTGATTGCCTCACCCTCCGCCGACCAACTGCCCGCCATCGCCCAACTGCCCGCTGTGCTGTGGGTTGAGCCGTTCAGCATCCCCAAAACGCTGAACAGCGTCGCCACGGGTATTATGAATGTGGACACGGCGTGGACGGCGGGGTACACCGGTACCGGGCAAATCGTCACCATTGCGGACACCGGGCTGGACACAGGGGTAGATGACCCCGCTACCAATGGTGATATCCATCTCGATTTTGATAATCGGGTGGCGCAAATCAGCAGTTGGGCGGTGCAAAATTACACCGCCATCACCAACGTAGGCGACAATGACGGCGCAGCAGATAAAAATACTGGACACGGCACGCACGTCACCGGCTCGGTGGGCGGCAATGGCGCACGCTCCAGTGGCACCATCAAAGGCCCTGCCTATGGCGCAACCCTCACCATGCAGGCGGTGGAACAGTGGACAACCTTCAGTGATGGCACGCCCGACGGCTATTATCTCACCGGCATCCCCAGCGATTTGAATACGTTGTTTCTGGAATCATACAACTGGGGGGCGCGCATTCACACCAACAGTTGGGGGTCGGATGACGCCGGCGCATACACCGCCGACTCGAAAAATGTTGACCAATTCATCTGGGATCACAAAGATTTCACCGTGCTGTTTGCCGCAGGGAATGCGGGCACAGATAATGATGCCGGGATCAATCCTGATGACAATGACGGCTATGTCAACGAAGGCTCGGTGGGGTCGCCCGCCACTGCGAAAAACGCCATCACCATCGGCGCATCGGAAAATGTGCGCGCCAGCGGCGGCTATCAGTCCACCTACGGCACACTCTGGCCCACCGATTTCGCCGTCAACCCCACCCGCGGTGACGTTCCGTCTGATAGCGCGGATGAAATGGCGGCGTTCAGCAGTCGCGGCCCCACTGCCGATGGGCGCATCAAACCCGATCTTGTCGCGCCGGGAACCAATATTTTGTCCACTCGCTCCAGTCTGGCGTCCGGTAGCGGCTGGGGGATATACAATAGTTATTATATGTACGATGGCGGCACATCCATGGCGACGCCGCTGACAGCGGGCGCGGCAACCGTGGTGCGCGATTATCTGGTGAACGGCGCCGGCATCAGCAACCCCAGCGCCGCGCTGGTGAAAGCGGTGCTCATCAACTCGGCGGTGGACATCAGCGGCTACGGCAATTCGGCGCAGGAAGCGGGGCAACCCATCCCCAACAACCACGAAGGCTGGGGGCGCATCAACGTTGCCGCCGCCATTAGCGACACGGGGCGCAGCTATTACGACAGCGCATCGCTCACCACCGGCAACAGCGACGCCTACACCTTTACCATCACCGGAACGGTGAGCACGCTCAAAACCACCCTGGTTTGGTCGGATTATCCCGGTTTACCTGCCGCAAGCAAAGAACTGGTCAATAACCTCAACTTGATTGTCACCGCGCCGAACGGCAGCACCACCTACAAAGGTAACGTCTTCAGCGGTGGATGGTCAACTACCGGCGGCACGGCAGATACAGTGAACAATGTGGAAAACGTGTACCTCCAAAATCCGGTGACGGGTACGTGGACAATCACAGTGAGCGGTGCATCCGTGCCACAGGGACCGCAACCGTATGCGCTGGTGGTGGATGGTGCCACCGCATCACCGCCGCCAAGTTATACCACCAGCATCTATCTCCCACTGGTGCTGAAAAATTATTGCGGCGGATGCCCGGAAGCCGGCTTCTGGCAATCTACCACCAGTGATGAATTTTATGTCACTGCTGACCACGCCTATGTGGATAATTTTGCAGTGTATATCAACGTGAATGGGTGTGGCAGTTACAAAATTACTCACGGCACACAAGAACCCATCACCAACAACCAATTCTCATTCAGCGGGGATTTTTACGCATCGGGGACATTTAACTCTACAACCACTGCATCCGGCACCGATGGCTTGAACTCCTTGTACATTGATGGCTGTGGGTATGTCAGCGGTGGACCGTGGAGTTGGAATGCTACATGGCAAAATAGCTCACAGCCGCGACAGGCACTTGAGGCGCAAGAGGTTGAACCAGACAAGGTGCAGTTGTGGAGTACCACGACACCCGGCAAAATAAATATCGTAGTTACACCGATAGGCAAATAATCAGCCTCAAAAATAGTTTACAAGAAAGAACTCACCGTTGAACAGGTTAAAGCTGTTGCCTGTGAACCATGATACGGCTAAAAGCTATTGCTTCGTCCCAACGTCACTTCTCTCAGCGCCGTCAGATGGTCTTCCAGGCGCAGGACTTCCTCGTCCACATCTGCCGCCAGCCGACTGTAATCCGCCACCTGACTGGTGGATTGGCTGGTGAGCAGTTGTGAGTAGATTGTCCCCAGCATCGACAGCGTGCTTTCAATCTGGATCTCCGCCCGCCGAATAGAACGCTGCAACGTTTGCAGCGCTTGCCACTGTTTGCGCCGTGTTTCTAGCGTGTGCGCCAATTGCTGGCGAATATCGTCCTCAATTTCTGCAGTGAGTTTCGTTTCCAAATCGTTGATGGCGAGAGGGACTGTTTTCAGATCACGCTGAATCACCGGGTTTTGTTGAAGCGCATCCACCCGCTGAACCAAATCTTCAACAGCAGCCGTCCAGTGTTCAACCCGTGCGCGCAGGGTTTCCTGCCGCGCAGTCGACGCGCGATTGGGGTCAGCGGATTGGAGTACTTGCTCAATCTGTTTGCGATATTCCCGCGTCTGAGTCAGATAATTTTGCAGCCGTGTGGTCACCTGGGTGGTGTTGCTGTCCATTGCCAGCAGACGGTTCGCTTGAAACGCTAGCACACCAATTCCCACCAATGCCGTCAGCCACATAAACGCCAGCAACCACGGAAAATGAAATACGCGGAACGCCCCCATAATGATTCCCAGCGCAATGAAGTAAATGAGGGTGTTCTGTAAAAATGAGCGCCAGCCCGGATTAATATTTTGCATTGCTACCTCCCTGTGAGTTGCGGGTTCGGTGCCTCCGCCTGCCGGCTCTTGCCGCCCAGCTAGCGATGGATACAAACTATCTTACCATTGAACGGCCCAAAATTCCAGACAAAGAACTGACATCGCACGGCTGTTCAGAAACGGTTTAGATAGATTGCTCTGGTTCAACTGCATGCTCCCAAGAGATTTGTCCGCCCTGCACAAAACCAGTGCTGATTATTTGGGCACTTAAAACTTGCCCACATAAATTTTCTGGTGTGCCACAGAATTCACTTGACAGCTATGTCGCACTATGTTAATATCCCTCCATCATTCACGTGCAAGGGTTTCAACACCTTATGGTTTTTAATTTTTCCCTGGTTTTAGTACTTATTATTAGCATTCTCCTTCTTATTGGGCTTGATAAGGAGGCGTTTGCACTTGCCAGGGTCAAAACCAGGCACAGAAAGTAAGTAAAACAACTTGCAAACGCCTCTCAAATTTGAGAGGCGTTTTTTTATGTGAGCATAGAAAATTGGCGACGACGCCTATCTTGCAAAAACCAGGATGGGTTATTTTTTTTGGAGGAAAGACTAATGGCAGAAATAAAAACCGGTGCGGAGATTGTGATGGAGTGTTTAATTCGGGAAGGCGTAAATGTCATCTTTGGTTACCCCGGAGGAGCGAACCTCCCCATTTATGACACAATGACATTTTACCCGCAAATTCACCATGTATTATCACGCCATGAGCAAGGTGCAACCCATATGGCAGACGGCTACGCTCGCGCCACCGGCAAAGTTGGGGTGGCTATGGCGACCTCTGGCCCCGGCGCAACGAATATGGTCACCGGCATTGCCACCGCCAAAATGGACTCATCACCCATTGTTTGCATCACCGGGCAAGTGGCCACCGGCGCCATCGGCGGCGACGCCTTTCAAGAGACAGACGTCACGGGCGTAACCTTGCCCGTCACCAAACACAACTATCTGGTCACCGATGTGCGAGATTTGGCGTACACCATCAAAGAAGCATTTTACATCGCCCGCACCGGACGTCCCGGTCCCGTGCTGATCGATATTCCCAAAGATGTACAAAACGCCACCTGCGAATTTGTGTACCCCGAAGACCCCATCGACCTGCCCGGCTACCATCCCGCCGACTGCGCCACCGATGAACAGGTTGCCCGCGCGCTGGAACTCATCAACAGTGCCCAACGCCCGGTTATTTTGGCAGGGCGTGGTATTGTACTGGCAAATGCCACTGAACAGATCCTCGCAATGGCTGAAAAAGGGAATATCCCCATCACTTGCACCCTGCTGGGACTGGGCGGCATTCCCGCCAGTCACCCCTTAAATATGGGAATGATGGGCATGCACGGCGAAGCCGCCGCCAACCACGCCATCCAAGAAGCTGACTTGCTATTGGCATTCGGGATGCGTTTCGATGACCGGGTGACCGGCAAACTGGCAACCTACTCCCCCAACTCAAAAAAAATCCACATTGACATTGATGCTTCTGAGTTAAACAAAAATGTGCGGGTGGACGTGGCAATCAACGCCGACCTGAAAGTAGTGCTCAATCAGGTAAATGGCGGCGTGCAAATCGTTGACCATTCGGCGTGGCTGGGGAAAATCCGTGATTGGCAGGAAGACAGCAACCAACGCGACATTATCAATACGGGGGGGAATGGCACGCTGCTGGCAGCAGAAGCCATTTACGATATCTGGCGGTTCAGCAAAGATAACAACCCCATCGTCGTATCTGATGTGGGACAGCATCAAATGATAGAAGCGCAATATTACAAACACGAAAAACCGCACACACTCATCACCTCTGGCGGATTGGGCACAATGGGTTTCAGCCTGCCCGCCGCCATCGGCGCGCGATTCGGCGCCCCTGAGGAGCAAGAGGTGTGGGTTATCGTCGGCGATGGTTCCATCCAAATGACGATCACTGAAGTAGCAACAGCGGTGCAAGAAAATGCCAACATTAACATCTGCATCATCAACAATAGTTATTTGGGGATGGTGCGCCAGTGGCAAGAATTGTTCTACGATGCCCGCTACGCCGAAACCCCCATCACAGGGCCCGATTACGTCAAGCTCGCCGACGCCTACGGTATGCCCGGCTATCGCATCACCGAACGCAGCCAGATTTTCGACACGCTGGCAAAAGCCCGCACTCACAACGGCCCTACCTTGATTGAGTTTGTGGTGGAACAACACGACATGGTGTACCCGATGGTTCCCGCCGGGGCAGACCTGCACGAAATGATTCGCCGCCCGACAACATAATATGGAAGGGAGATAGTATCTATTCAATTACACAGAGATACACAAAGGAAACACGGAGAACACGGAGGAAAATAAAAACTATTGGGAAAAATCTCTGCAATTCTCTGTGTCATCTCCGTGAATCTCTGTGCTCCAAAATAACTAATAGTTACGGGAGATAATCTGATGAAACAGACACTCATCGCTCTAGTAGAAGATAAACCCGGCGTGCTGAATCGCGTCGCCAGTTTGTTCCGCCGCCGAAATTTCAACATCGAAAGTTTAGCGGTGGGACACAGCGAAACGCCTGGCATTTCGCGCATGACCATCGTCACCGATGAGGAAGAGAAGCTGCGCCGCAATGTGGTGCGACAAAACCTGCTCAAGCTCATCAACGTGATTGAGGTGGACGATGTGACCGACCAGCCCACAGTGGTGCGCGAAACCGCGCTCATCAAAGTGCGGGCAAACGCCACCCGTCGCGCCGAAATTATGAATATCACCGACATTTATCGCGCCCGTATTGTGGACGTGGCCACCGAATCGCTGATTGTGGAAATCACCGGCGATGCTGACAAAATCGACTCGATGGCAGACCTGCTCAAACCATTTGGTATTATCGAAATAGCACGTACCGGCGCATTGGCAATGACGCGCGGTGTTGTTACCCCCCGCGACCCGGCAACATATGCCAAATACGCGGCGGGCAATGGGAAGCGGAGTTAGTTTTCGGTTGTCAGTCAATAGTTGCCAGTCAATAGTTGCCAGTGAATAGTATTCAGTTGACCACCGACCACTGCATACTGACCACTAAAAACTGACCACTGACCACTAAAAACTTATAATGCGGTCATCCAAAATTCAATTCAATAACTGCCAAAAAGGAGAAAACTGATGGCAAACATTTATTACGACAAAGATGCAGACATGTCACTGTTGGAAGGAAAGAAAATCGCCGTGATTGGCTACGGCAGTCAGGGGCACGCGCATGCCCAAAACCTGCGCGACAGCGGGTTCGATGTGCGCGTGGGTCTGCACGAAGGGAGCAAAAGCCGCGCCAAAGCCGAAGCCGACGGACTGACCGTCAAATCAGTAGCGGATGCCGTCGCCGAGGCGGATATCATTATGATTCTCGCCCCCGACACCAAACAGCGCACAATCTACGAAGAATCCATCAAAGACAACCTCAAGCCGGGCGACACGCTGATGTTCGGGCACGGATTCAATATTCGTTTTGGGCAGATCGTCCCCCCCGATTTTGTGGATGTGAGCATGATTGCCCCCAAAGCGCCCGGTCACCGCGTGCGAGAAGTATTCGTGGAAGGAATGGGCACGCCCTGTTTGCTGGCGGTAGAACAAAATCCCAGCGGCAAAGCGAAAGAAACCGCGCTGGCGTATGGCTGTGCCATCGGCGGCGGACGCGCGGGTATCATCGAAACGACCTTCGCCGAGGAAACCGAAACCGACCTTTTCGGCGAGCAAGCCATCCTCTGCGGCGGTATTTCGCATCTGATGGAAGCCGGATTCAACACGCTGGTTGAAGCGGGTTATCAGCCGGAAATCGCCTATTTTGAAACCATCCACGAGATGAAACTCATTGTTGACCTGATTTATCAGGGCGGCTTGAGCTATATGCGCTACAGCGTCAGCGATACCGCCGAGCACGGCGATTACACCGGCGGGCCCAAAATCATCACCGCTGAAACCAAAAAAGCGATGAAAAAGATGTTGAAAGACATCCAGCAGGGCGCATACGCTGAAGAATGGATTGAAGAAAACGCCACCGGGCGCGCGTGGTTCAATGAGCAGCGCAAAGCCGCCCGCAGCAGCCGTGTTGAGCAGGTGGGCAAGCAATTGCGCGGGATGATGGGATGGCTCGGCGCGGTGGAAATTGAGGATTAGATTCTACCCCCACCCGTCCCCTGCGGGGACACCCTCCCCCTGACGGGGGGAGGGATGGGGAGGGGGTAAAAAAGGAGGTGATGGCATTGGAAAGTGACCTTAATGATTTGAGTGACCTTTGGACGGAAAATTGTTGGCAAATGGCAAATAGACCGGCGGCGCGGTTATTGGAGATTGGAGATTGTGACTATTCAGTGACACAGAGTTTCACGGAGAAAACACAGAGATACACCAAAAAAACATTATCATAAAAAATTTCTGTGGTCTCTGTGGAAACTTAGTGATTCTCTGTATTCCAATAAATTCCCTGAATAGTTGCTGGAGATTTACCAAATCTGAATCTCCAATCTCCAATAACCGGCTCCACCCAAAAAACGGAGAGACAAAATGGAACCTGATGTACCTGTACAAAAAGATACCCTGGTTATTTTTGATACCACCCTGCGCGATGGGGAACAAAGCCCCGGCGCAACTCTGAATATCGAAGAAAAATTAGAAATTGCACGCCATCTGTCTCGTCTGGGCGTGGACGTGTGCGAAGCTGGATTTCCCATCGCCTCTCCCGGCGATTTTGAAGCCGTGCGCCGCATCGCGGAAGAGGTGGGGCCACTCACCGAAAACCGCAAATCCGGGCAACCAATGACCATCGCCGGATTGGCGCGCGCCAGCGAGAAAGACATTCGCCGGGCATATGACGCGGTAAAAACCGCCCCACGCCATCGCATCCATACTTTTCTCGCCACATCGGACATTCATTTGAAACACAAACTGAAAATTGACCGTGAAGAATGTGTCGAGCGGGTGATTAAAGCCGTATCTTTCGCCAAAAGCCTGTGTGATGACGTGGAATTTTCGCCGGAAGATGCCGGGCGCTCCGACCCCGAATTTCTGACGGTGGTACTCGGCGAAGCCATTAAAGCGGGCGCAACCACCATCAACATCCCCGATACCGTCGGCTACACCACCCCGGAAGAGTTCGGCTGGCTGATAGGCTATCTGATTGAAAACACGCCCGGCGCAGAAAAAGCCATCTGGTCAACCCACTGCCACAATGATTTGGGACTCGCCACATCGAACACGCTGGCGGGCGTGATGCACGGCGCGCGACAGGTGGAAGTGACCATCAACGGCATCGGTGAGCGCGCGGGCAACACCAGTTTGGAAGAAGTGGTGATGGCAATTGCCACCCGCCCGCAACAATTTTCCGTCACCACCAATATTGACACCACGCAAATCACCCGCGCCAGCCGCATGGTCAGCGCGTACACCGGCATTCCCGTCCAGCCGAACAAAGCCATTGTCGGCGCAAACGCCTTCGCCCACGAAGCGGGCATTCATCAGGATGGGATGCTGAAACATCATTCTACGTATGAAATTATGCGCCCCGAAACAGTCGGCCTGGCGGCGAGTTCGCTGGTGCTGGGCAAACATTCGGGGCGGCACGCTTTCAAGGTGCGGCTGGAAGAATTGGGCTATGGCGATTTGACCAAAGAGGAGTTGAATCAGGCATTCGACCGCTTCAAACGCATTGCCGATAAAAAGAAGGTTGTCACCGATGCCGATTTGGAAGCCATCATCACCGATGAAATTTACCAGCCGCCGGAGTTTTGGAAATTGCAATACGTACACGTCACCTGCGGCGACCACACCCGTTCCACCGCGACGGTCAGCGTGATTGACCCCAACGGCGCGGAATTGGAAGATGCCGCCATCGGCACGGGACCTGTGGATGCGGTGTACAAAGCCATCAACCGCATCGTGGGCGAACCGAATACCCTGACTGAATTTGTGGTGAAAGCCGTCACCGAAGGAATTGACTCGCTGGGCGAAGTGACTATCCGCATCCAGCCGGAAAACGGTGGCGCATCCAGTCGCACCAACCCGCAGACGGGCGCCCAGCGCACACGCACATTCAGCGGGCACGGCGCCAGCACCGATATTGTGGTCGCCAGCGCCCGCGCCTATATGAGCGCGCTCAACAAAATGCTCGCCGCGCGGGAGGAAAACGCTGCGGTGATTGGGCAAAAAGCGTGAAGCGTGAAAACGTGATGACGTGAAACGCGAATTCATCACGCCTCACGTTTCACGTATCAAAATTATCAACCGTATCTATTCAGTGACACAGAGAAACACAGAGGAAACGCAAAGATTCACTGAGGAAAATCAGTATTTTCATAAAAATCTCTGAGATCTCTGTGAAAACTCGGTGATTCTCTGTGTTCCGGCAAACACCTTGAACAGTTACTATCAACTGAGGACTCAAAACCAATGACCAACACCCCTCGCACTCTATTTGAAAAAATTTGGGACAACCACGTTGTGGTTCACGAAAACGGCAACCCCGCCGTGCTGTATATTGACCTCCATCTGGTACACGAAGTCACCTCGCCACAGGCATTTACCGGCTTGCGGCAAAAGGGATTCACCGTGCGCCGCCCGTCGCAAACATTGGCAACGATGGATCACGGCATTCCCACCACCCCGCCCAATGTGCCCATCACCGATATGATGGTCGTGAAACAAATTTCGCAGTTGGAAAAAAACTGCGCCGAATTCGGCATCCCGCTGATGGGGATGGACAGCCCCAATCGCGGCATTGTCCACGTCATCGGACCGGAACTCGGCGCGACACAACCGGGGATGACCATTGTTTGCGGCGACAGTCACACCGCCACGCACGGCGCATTCGGCGCGCTGGCATTCGGCATCGGCACCAGCGAAATTGAGCACGTGTTGGCAACCCAATCGCTGTTGCAGCAGAAACCAAAATCAATGGAAATCCGCGTGGACGGCACACTGCAAGCAGGTGTCACCGCCAAAGACATCATTTTGGCCATCATCGCCAAAATCGGCATCGGTGGCGGCACGGGGCACGCGGTGGAATACACCGGTAGCGCCATCCGCAGTTTGAGCATGGAAGAACGGATGACCGTCTGCAATATGTCCATCGAAGGGGGCGCGCGCGCGGGGATGGTTGCACCGGATGATACCACCTTCGAATTTCTGGCGAATCGCCCGCTTGCCCCGCGGGGCGCGGTGTGGGATACGGCGGTGGCGCAGTGGCGGCAACTCCGCACCGATGACGGCGCGCAGTATGATAGCACCGTCACCCTGAACGCCGACGACCTGACCCCGATGATAACCTACGGCACAAACCCCGGTATGGGCATGAAAATCACCGACACTATCCCCAACCCGATGGATATTGCCGATGTGAGCGCGCGGCAATCGCTGCAAAAGGCGCTCGATTATATGGATTTACAACCCGGCAAACCGCTGCTCGGTCATCCGGTGGATGTTGTTTTCCTCGGCAGTTGCACCAACTCGCGCCTGCACGATTTGCGGCAGGCGGCAGCGGTGCTGAAAGGGCGAAAAGTTGCTCCCGGCGTGCGAATGCTGGTTGTGCCCGGTTCGCAGCAGGTGAAAGCCCAAGCCGAAGCGGAAGGGCTGGACAAAATCTTCACGGCGGCGGGCGCAGAGTGGCGCGAAAGCGGGTGCAGCATGTGCATCGCTATGAACGGCGACCAGCTTGCGCCGGGGCAGTATGCCGTGTCCACCAGCAACCGTAATTTTGAAGGGCGGCAGGGTTCCGGCGGACGCACCTTCCTCGCCAGCCCGCTCACCGCCGCCGCCAGCGCTATCGAGGGGGCAGTGGCGGACGTAAGAAAAATGAAAAATGAATAGTGAAACGTGATTTTTGCAACTCTGCAACTCTGCAACTTTGAAACCTTGAACCTGAAACTTGGAACTTGGAACAAAACCTATGAACCCATTGACAATCTTCACCGGCAAAATCGTATCCATCCCCACCGAGAATATCGACACCGACCAGATTATTCCGGCGCAATTTTTGAAAGTCACCGATAAAAACGGGTTGGGGCAAAACGTCTTTTTCAATTGGCGCTATCTGCCCGATGGTTCTCCTAATCCCGATTTTGTGCTGAACCGTGCGGAAGCCGCCGGGGCGCAGATTTTGGTGGCGGGCGACAATTTCGGCTGTGGCTCCAGCCGCGAGCACGCCCCGTGGGCGTTGATGGCATTCGGCTTTCGGGTGCTCATCAGCACCGGTTTCGCCGATATTTTCCGCAACAACTCGCTCAAAAACGGGTTATTGCCCGTCATCGTGGATAAAGACACCCATCGCCAGTTGCAAAGCTTGGCGGAAGAAGACCCGGATACCACCATCACCATCAACCTGCCCGACCAAACCCTCACCCTGCCGGATGGGCGCACGGTCACGTTCCCCATTGACGCTTTCAGCAAACACTGTCTCGTCAACGGCATTGACCAACTCGGCTACCTGCGCGAACACCTTTCGGCAATTGAGGAATATGAGAAAACGCACCCTGTGCGCGTGAAAACAATCTGAGGCGTGATTTCACGCATCACGTATCACATGTAACTGTTCAGGGTACACAGAGATACACAGAGAAAACACAAAGAGGCACAGAGAAAAAAATAAAGAATCTCTGTGGTCTCTGTGAAACCTCGGTGATTCTCTGTGTTCCGGTAAACACCCTGAATAGTTACCATCACGTATCAAAAGAGGTAAATTATGACGAAAAAAGTTTTGCTGTACGATACCACCCTCCGCGACGGCACACAGCGCGAAGGCATTTCATATTCCAGCGATGACAAATTGAAAATCGCCCGCAAGCTCGATGAGCTGGGCGTGCATTATATTGAAGGTGGCTGGCCCGGCTCAAACCCCAAAGACGTAGAGTTTTTTGCGCGGGCAAAAGATTTGAAACTGAAGCACGCCAAAATCACGGCTTTCGGCAGCACGCGGTACAAAAATACCACCTGCGAGCAAGATGCCAACATTCAGGCACTGGTGGCCGCCGGAACCCCCGTGGTCACCCTGGTGGGCAAAACGTGGGATTTGCACGTCCACAAAGTGCTGGAAACCGACCCGGAAGAGAATTTGGCAATGATTCAGGAAAGTGTGGTGTATTTCAAACGGTTGGGCAAAGAGGTCATTTACGATGCCGAACACTTCTTTGATGGCTACAAAGCAAATCCCGACTATGCACTGATGACTGTGCAGGTAGCCGCCGATGCGGGTGCGGATTCCATTTGCCTGTGTGAAACGAATGGTGGCGCACTCCCGTGGGAAGTTGCGGAGATTGTCAAAGCCGTGCGCGAGCGCATCAGCACCCCGCTGGCAATTCACACGCACGATGACGGCGGGTGCGCGGTGGCAAATTCACTGGTGGCAGTAGAGGCGGGCTGTGTGCAGGTGCAGGGAGCCCTCAACGGGTCAGGGGAACGGGGTCCTACTGATCATCAGGCCACCAATGAACCCGAGTTTCCACACCAAAAGAGGACACAG
>CAYPUV010000039.1:0-22442 GCA_964413895.1 uncultured Anaerolineaceae bacterium | reverse complement strand
AGGGGGTTAGGGGAAGGGGGTAAAAATAACTTCTTATTTTTTGTCAAGCGACTTTACCCAAAGGGCACAGGTGCAACAGCCCTGAAATCAGCAATCAGGGCTGTTGCACCTGTGCTGTCCATACAGGGTTCGGTTGGCAAAGACACAATGCATGGGTATAATACAATTTTGTTAGGAACATCAACTATAGAGAACCATCTACAACAATGTTTGAGTTTATCCAGCAGTTTTTTGCCTACAACCGAACCATCATCCTATTCGTCTATGGACAGGTCTTCTTCATCCTAGGATTGGCGATTGCCCTACAATCGTGGCGGCACAGTCGTCTAGCACTGGCTCGCAACTTGAACTGGCTGGCAACGTTCGGCTTCGCGCACGGATTACACGAATGGGGGGATGTATTTATCCCCATCCAGGCTACGTATCTGCCCACCTCAGTCATCAACACGTTACTAACATTGCAAGTAATTCTGCTGGCAGCCTCTTTTGCAAGTCTTTTTCAATACGGGATAGAGAGCTTGCGACCGTTGCCAGGACGCTGGCGTTACCTGCGTTATGCTTCCGCCACCGTTCTGGGAGTATGGCTGTTGTATATGTTTATGTCTAGAGCTACTATGGTTGATAATTTTGATATGTGGGATCGTGCAGGCAATATTCTAGCCCGTTATAGTCTGGGTGTACCAGGTGGGTTTTTGGCAGCCTATGGACTACGCCGTCAGGCACAGGGGAACTTCGATATCCTTGAGCTCAAACACATCACGTTTATGCTACGCTTGATGGGGCTGTCGCTGGCAGGGTACAGTATTATGGGGGGGCTTATCGTTCCGGCAGGCCCATTTTTCCCGGCTAATATACTTAACCAGGAACGACTACAAGAATTAACGCTCTTACCTGTCCAGGTTTATCGAAGCTTCCTTGGTTTGATATTGATGTACGCTACCATCCGGACAATGGAGATTTTTCAAGTGGAAATGGACCGCCGCCTTATAAAGAGCGAAGAAACGCAAGCACTTCTGGCAGAGCGAGAACGGATTGGACGAGAACTTCACGATGGCACGTTGCAAACTATCTACGCTGCCGGGCTACTTTTGCGCACGGCCGAACGCAACATAACTCGAGGAGACACTCATAAAGAGGTACAACGCCTGCAACAAAGCATCACGCTGCTAGACGAGGCAGTCGCAGACATTCGCAGCTACGTCGGAACACTGCGCCCCCAGCACACGGGGCAGAGCTTGAGCAATGGGCTCAAAGAGCTTGCCAACGCTTTTCACATCCGTTCGCTGGTAGAAACCGATCTACACCTGGATGTGCCATCGAATCTAATTTTATCACCCAACCAAACAAGTCGTCTGTTAGCCATTGCCAATGAAGCGATGAGCAACGTCGCCCGCCATGCGCGAGCGACAAAAGCATCCTTGTCCGTATCAGTCGAAAAAGAATGGCTTTGTCTTCAAATTGCAGACAACGGCCGCGGACTGCCGTCGGACCTGGTGGTGGGTTACGGACTCAATAATATGCGAGACCGCGCCCGGTTGTTGGGGGGAACGCTTCATTTGGACAGTCAACCGGGACAGGGAACCAGCGTAAAAGTTGAGATCCCAATAGGAGATAAGAATGAAACAACTGCGTATCTTGCTGGTGGATGATCACCATGTGGTGCGTTTGGGGTTACGCTCGTTACTCGACGGAGAACACGATATCGAGGTAGTGGCTGAAGCGGGAAAGGCGAATGAAGCCATACGCCTGGCAGATCAGTTACAACCAGATGTTGTCCTGATGGACATTCGCCTACCAGACCGCAGTGGCATTGAAGCCTGTTATGAAATCAAGCGTCGGCACCCCCATATTCAGGTGTTGATGCTCACTTCTTACGCTGACGATGAGCTGGTAACTGAAGCAATCTCTGCTGGGGCTACAGGTTACATTTTGAAACAACTCAGTACAGATGAATTATTGCATGCAATCCGAACCGTCGGGCAGGGTGGGTCCGTTTTGGACCCAAAGGTGACCAAACAAATTTTGACCCATATCCAGCAAACACAACGAGAAACCGCCATTGCTGCCTTCCGCAGCTTATCTAATCGCGAATTACAAATACTGAGCCTGGTCTCTGAAGGGAAAAGCAATGCAGATATTGCGACCGAACTTATGTTGAGTACTACCACGGTGCGCAATCATGTGAGCACTATCTTAAGTAAACTGGGGTTATCCAATCGCATTGAGGCGGCTACATATGCAGTCCGTCATCATATTGAGCGATACTCTTCTTGAAAGCGGGAGAGGACATCGAAATGACCGGCATTTGTGCAGGTGCCGGTCATTTCGAGCATTTACTTTTGCTGACATCACATCATTATTATGGGAAGGTACGGATATAAGTAATAATGTCAGCAATGCCCTGATCAGAGAGACGGTCTGTATCTGTTGCCGGCATTGAGCCAATCCCGTTGCGAATAATAGCCGCCAACACGCCGTCATCAGGATAGTAAACATTCAGCAAAGGTCCGTGTAACGGCTTATCGCTGTTGCCGAGTGTGCCATGACAACCGGCACAGGTCTTGCCATACAAATCATGTCCTCTCACTGCGTCTCCCGCCTCCGCCTGTAGCGTGATGGGGGCAGGCAAGGGTAGCGGGCCCATTGTTTCAGGGGTGATTTGCACGCGCGCATCTGCTTCGGCTTTATACACACCAAACGCCATCGCGCCGCCAAGTAACAATCCTACAACGATGAGCAAAGGCCCAAACCAAGCGATTTTGCGCATTCTTAATCCTCCTAACGAAATGTAGTTAAGTATTGGGTGATGGCTTCGACCTGTTCATGGGTTAGTACTTGCTGCCCTTTGCCTGGTGGTGGAATGAAAACCGGCATCTTCGCGTCTGGGTTGAGCGCCAGTGCGTCTTCGATGTAGCTGTGAATAAAAGCCGGGTCACGTAACGCTCCCACTTCCTCCAACGAGGGACCATCTGGCGTCCCTTGTCCGTTGTCGCCATGACAAACAGCGCAATTCCCTTGATAAAGACTGCGACCAATAATTTGGGTTGAGTTCAACGCTATGCCGCGTTCAGTTACAGCTTTCGGCGGCGTTGAAGCCCATCCCGCGTACGTGAGAAAAATAACGCCAGCTACAAACAACGCGCCTATTGTCATCGTGATGGGACGCCGTTCCGGTCGCCGAAACTTCTCGTGACTGTAAAAGGGCAGCAGGAGTATCGCAAGCACCAAAATGGTGGGGATGACGATGACACCCACCCATTCCAAAGATCCCGGGAACAGTTTCAGAAGCTGGAACAAGAACAGGAAGTACCACTCAGGGCGTGGAATGTAGCTAGAAGCGATAGGGTCAGCCCTTGCTTCCAGCGATGCCCCCACAAAAACGGCAAGAGCAACCAAAATAAGAAAGACAATCAAGCTAACAATGGCGTCTTCCACAATGGTATCTGGCCAGAATGGATGTCCTTGTTTTTTGAAATAATTATAGCGTTCAGTCTCATCTTCCGGCACTTTTTCTTCACGCGGCTCCCACAGCCACGGGGGCACTGAAACTCCCAAATAGACAACCAAATACAAATGAACACCGATTACCAACATAAACAGGGCAGGCAGCACAAGCATATGGGTGCCATAAAATCGGGTTAACGTCAGCGCCCCCACAGAACTGCCGCCACGTATTATCTTTAGCAGTATATCACCGACAATGGGTACGGTGCCAGCCATGCTTGTACCCACTGTAGTAGCCCAATATGCTTTTTGATCCCAAGGGAGTAAATAGCCGGTAAAGCCCGAACCGACAACGAGCAGCAACAACACCACCCCGGCGACCCACGTCGCTTCACGCGGATGTTTATACGCGCCCATTACAAAAACGGTTAACAGATGCAGTCCCAGCAACACAATCATTGCGCTTGAACCCCAATGATGTATGCCACGAATTATGCTCCCAAAAGGTAAAACATACTGGATAAACCGCACACTTTCGTAAGCATGGTCAGGGCTGGGAACATAAAACAACGCCAACACAGTTCCCGTAAGCGCTTGCAGAATAAAAACGAACAGGGTAGCAAAGCCAAGCGTATACAACCAACCTGCTCCCCGCGGAATTTTTCGCAAAAGCAATACCTGATACAAGTTTTTGACTCCGGCTCGCTCTTCGAACCATTCGGTCAAATTTGCCATAGTTTTCTCCTACACCGGTGTCTTTTCTGGAATTCCCGGACGGAAATCTTCATAAGTAATCACGACATGCCCATCTTTCACCTGAACCGGCAGCGTATCCAGAGGACGTGGGGGAGGGCCAGACGTAACGGTGCCATCTTCAGTGAAAATGCCATTATGGCACGGGCACACGAAATGGTTTGCATGTTCTCCGCTGCCGTCCCAGTTGTAGGCACAACCGAGGTGTGTGCAGTGTCCGTTAAACACAGTTACCGCATCTTCGCCGGTGCGAACCACCCACACGCTCCGGCTTTCGATGGTATGCTGCCAGCCATCTGTTTGCGTAATGGTGAACTGCGCTACCGTTGGTTCTCCAATGGGATAATCCTCAAGTTTGCCAAGTTGTATCTTGGCTGCCGCTCGCTTTCCAAGCGCAGCCGAGGCAATCGTACCAACAATTGGAATACCTGCGGCTGAGGCACCAAATGCACCAATGCCGCCAATCAACCATTTTGAAAACTGCCTGCGACTGAGGAGTTTTGGCTCCTCAGTCACAGACGTCCGTTTTTCGTCAGCCATATTATTCGTCACCTTTTTCTACTGACCCTGCCAATCAACGTTCGAGTACGGAGCGTTGCCGGTTGGGCGCATAATTTTCACAAAGCGATAAGAACTGCCATCCTTGCCTTTTGTATCACCGTGACATTGGTTGCAACCGGTAATTGCTTTATCATAAGCAGCAGTAAACGCATCTTTGTCTTTGGCTTTCACTGCCTGGATCAATGGCTGGAGGTTATCATCCTCAAATTTCTTGAGTGCATCTGCATGTCCAGGACGAGTGACTTCACCAACTTCCTGAATTTCAGTCATTTCCTTCAATTGGTAATTTGCCATATCCCAATTGTCGGCGTCAACCGCCCACCAGGCATTGTTAAATCGCGTTGCATACTCAATCATAACGGTTCCAAGCCCGGGTTGGATGTTCCACAGCGTCAGACTTCTGTCAGCATTATTGAGTTTATTTGTTACATGTCCATTTACCACAGTAACGGCAATGATCACAGCCACAATAGCCAAAACAACTGACGCACCAATAGAGTACCATAAACCTTTTTGTTGCATATCCTCAATCTCCCTTGAATTAAATATGAATGAAGGATTGAATTGTAATTAAACAGAAACGAACATAGATGATGGAAAACAGAACCTTAATTATCTTCCATTCTTAAAATTAAGATATGACGAATAGCCGACGAACTTACTACCACAGTTTCCCCCATCACACTTTGGCAGAGGTATATGTGGGAAACCGATGATGGCCATATTTGGTGAAGTGCTTAAAAAATAAAAGCAATCAGAATTACCCCGGGCTATCTGATACATACCTGACCACCAACCTACAACTTCAAGTATAAGAGGGCATGTGACTTCTAACAAGGGAAGGTTGACCTATTTTTATTGGTACAGATGACCCATCAAAGCTGAGAATTTGGAGGACTTACGTAACTCACCTTACGCAAGAGCGGATTTGACAGAATTAAACGTTTGATAAGTCGATTCTTTCGCCCCCACCCCCTGACTCCCTCCCCAAGTTTGGGGGAGGGGCAAAAAGTATTATCCATTCAAAATTTTGACAATAACTTTTCCGGTACTGCGTAAGGTGAGTTATAATAACGCCATCTGCAAAAATCACCTTTCTAGCAAGAGGAAGCGATGCAAGTTCTGCACACCCATTGGCGACCTCCAACCACACCTGCTGACTCCGGGACGCTGTTACTGTGGATTGAGGACGCCGCCCGACCCCAACCCCGCAAACAACGCGGCAAGCCTCCCAAAAAACCACGCCCCAAAGCACACCCCTTCGCCCACGTCACCGATACGCTCACCCAGGTTGTCGCTGCTGCCGGGCTGAGTGATCCCCTCCCCACCACCACCCTGACTCTACTCCTGCCCAGCGGCCTTTACGGCCCTCACGCCTCGCCGCAGTTGCAGCACGGCTGGACGCTGGCAGACGATGATGCTCCACCGACGCTCGCACCGTGGAAAATCGAAGCTCTGACACTCACCCCTGTGCAGGGCTTCACTTTTCTCACGCGGCTTCCCCGCCCCGAAAACTTGCCACCCGGTTTCACCCCCGGCGCCGATTGCCGCTACTGGCAAACCGTCGCCAGGCTGGTACTGGAAATTCTGGCGCGACAGGCGTTACTGCCCACGCTGGCGCAGACGGATGTCGCCGCAAGCACGTTTCACGCCCGTTGGGTCCCTGTGCTAGATGGCCCCCGTGACGGCCCCCGACTGGCACAGTTGCAAGCCGCAATGCCCCCGCTGTGCCGCGCCGAAACCAGCGACCCCGCCGCCGCGCCCCATCCTCGCTTGCTGCTGGAAACTTTCATCAATACCTATGCTGATGCGCTGGCGCGGCAGTGGAGCCGACCCCCAGCATTCCTCACCGCAGACACCCCGGCGCACCGCTGGCTCGCCGCACTTTTTGCCCCCGACCCCACCGTGCGCGGCGCCACAGCGCCACTGCGCCACCTTTTTCACAGTTTCAAAGCATGGCTGCGCAATCTGCACCTGGCAGGCGACCGCACCAGTCGCGTTGCCCTGCGGCTAGAAGCGCCCATCCAGCAAGACACACCCGGCACAAAATCGTGGCGCTTGCATTTTGCCCTGCAAGCCCGCGACGACCCCAGCCTGCTGATCCCTGCCGCACAGGTGTGGCAAACCAAAGGGAATATTCTCAACACCCTCAATCATCGGTTTGAGCATCCGCAGGAAAAATTGCTGACCGGATTGGGGTACGCCGCCCGCTTTTTCGACCCCATCAAAACCAGCCTGAAACAAACCACCCCCACCTCGGCAGCGCTGACCACGCAAGACGCCTTCAACTTTTTGCGCAATGTGGCACCTTTACTGGAGGGAAGCGGCTTTGAGGTACTGATCCCTCCCTGGTGGAACAAACCGGGCACGCGGCTGGGGGTGCGTTTGAAACTGTCGAGTTCAAAATCGCCCGCCGCCGATGCCGTGCCCAAAAGCAAAATGACCTTCGAGAATCTGGTGCGCTACCAATGGGAGTTGTCGTTGGGCGATACCACCCTCACCCAGGAAGAATTCGCTGCGCTGGCGGCCCTCAAATCGCCGCTGGTGCAAATCCGCGGGCAGTGGGTGCAGTTGGACCCTGAACAAATTGAAGCCGCGATCCAATTTTGGGAAAAACAATCCCGCAGTGGTGACATCAGTTTGCATGAAGCCCTGCGGCTGGGATTGGGCGCGGGTGCGAGCCAGCATGGCCTGCCCATCGACGGGGTGGAGGTGGGCGGCTGGCTGGCCGATTGGCTGGCGCGGTTCAGCGGTGATGAAAAACTGACGGAACTGGAACAACCTGCCGGTCTATGCGCTACCCTGCGCCCGTACCAGCGCTACGGCTATTCCTGGCTTGATTTTATGCGCCGCTGGCAGTTGGGTGCCTGTCTGGCAGACGATATGGGGCTGGGCAAAACCATCCAGACCCTCAGCCTGCTGCTGCGCGAAAAAGAGACGCGCGGCGCGCTCCCCGGACCAGTCTTGCTCATCTGCCCCACCTCGGTCGTTGACAACTGGGCCAAAGAAGCAGGTCGCTTTACCCCCTCGCTGACTTTCATAACGCATCAGGGGCCCAACCGCCTGCGCGGGGAAGCGTTCATCCAGCAGGCTGAACAAACGGATATAGTGTTGAGCAGTTATGCGGTGGTGCGCCGCGATGCGGAGACTATGCAGGCGGTCAAGTGGTTCGGGGTAGCACTGGACGAAGCGCAAAACATCAAAAATCCTGCTGCCAAACAGACACAAGCCATTCGCCGCCTACCCGCGCAGTTTCGGCTGGCGCTCACCGGTACGCCGGTCGAAAATCGGCTGTCGGAATTGTGGTCGATTATGCAATTCCTCAATCCCGGTTATCTCGGCTCGCGGCAAGAATTTCGTCGCACCTTTGCCCTGCCCATCGAACGCTATCAAGATGAAGATGCCGCTGCCCGCCTGCGCCGGATGACCACCCCCTTCATTTTACGGCGCGTCAAAACCGACCCCACCGTCATTCAAGATTTGCCCGACAAAATTGAGATGAAAGTTTACTGCCATCTGAGTGAAGAGCAAGCCACGCTGTACGAATCGGTGGTGCAAACTTCGATGGAAGCGGTGACGCAACAAGATGGGATTCAGCGCAAGGGATTGGTGTTGAGCATGCTGATGCAGCTCAAACAGATTTGCAATCATCCGGCGCAATTCTTGCATCAAATTGGTGATGGACAAACCGCCGACCCTGCCGCCGAAATGCGGCGCAGCGGCAAACTGGCGCGATTGACCGAAATGCTGGAAGAAGCCGTTGCGGTGGGCGACCGGGTACTTATTTTTACCCAGTTTTCTGAAATGGGACATTTTTTGCAAACCCATCTGCAGCAGACGCTGGGCGTGGCGACCTTGTTTCTGCACGGCGGTATTCCAGCAAAAAAACGCGCGCCAATGGTGCAGCGGTTTCAAGATGACCCCAACGGCCCGCCCATCTTCATCCTGTCGCTGAAGGCGGGGGGCACGGGGCTGAACCTGACCCGCGCCAATCACGTCTTCCATTTTGACCGCTGGTGGAATCCCGCCGTCGAAAATCAAGCCACCGACCGCGCCTTCCGCATCGGGCAGAAAAAGAATGTGCAGGTGCATAAATTCATCAGTGCCGGCACGCTGGAAGAAATGATTGACGAAATGATAGAAAGCAAAAAGGCGCTGGCGGAAAGCATTGTCGGCAGCGGCGAAGGCTGGCTGACCGAGCTATCCACCGCCGACCTGCGCAAGTTGGTGTCGCTGCGCCGGGAGACTGTCCGATGAGCCGTTACGATTATTATGGCTATTTCAAACCGACCAAACCCCGTCAAACCGAAGACGGCATCAAAGCCAGAAGCAAGCGGGGCGCATTTGCCAAAAGTTGGTGGGCCACCCGCTGGATTGCCGCCCTGGAACAACTGATTGACCGCAATCGTTTATCGCGGGGGCGACGGTATGCTCGCGCCGGGCAAGTGGTGGCGCTGGATGAAACGAAGCGCGGCGTCAAAGCTAAAGTGCAGGGGTCGCGTCGCACGCCTTACAAAGTGACCATCGAGGTCACGCCGCTCACCGATGCGCAATGGGAAGCGGTGTTCGACGCCCTGGCAGACAACGCCCTCTTTGCCGCGCAACTGCTGGCGGGTGACATGCCCGCAGAAATCGAAACCGTGTTCGCTGCGGCCGGCGCAAGTCTCTTCCCCGCCAGACAGTCTCAGTTGCGTACCGCGTGTTCCTGCCCCGACTGGGCAAACCCGTGCAAACACGTCGCCGCGGTGCATTACATTCTGGGGGAACAATTCGATGAAGACCCGTTTATGATTTTTCGCTTGCGGGGGCGTACTCAGGAACAGCTTCTGGCCGCGCTGCGCGTTCGACGGGCGGGGGAAAACGAAGAAGACGTGCCGGAAGCAGAAGAACCCGCGATCCCGCTCACCGACACCCTGGCAACCTTTTGGGGCGAGCCGCAGGCGTTTGCCATCAAAACTGCCCTCAAGCCCCCCGCCGTTGAGCTACCCATTCTCAAACGGTTGGGGCAACCAAAATTTCTAGATGAAACCTTGTCGATGCTACTGGGACCCGCCTATCGTGCCATAAGTCGCTCAGCGCTCTCAGCGGATGACGCCGAAATAGATTAGGGCAATTCCAAGAGGCATTTTCGGGGACACATACATTGTTTCAAAATAATGTAGTGACAGAGCAGTGCTCTGTCACTACAACTACACGGTTCTTGACGGAAATATGATGCACGAATTTCTGGCTTGAAATTGCACTAGGGATGAATAATTACAAAAACCACGCTCGCCAGTAACACCAGCACACTGAGCAACGCACCAATTGCAAACGTCCGGGGCCGAAAAACAAGGCGTACCGTGTGCGCTCCCGCCGAGATGGGGACCGCACGCAAAATGGAATCAACACGCTCAACGGATGCAGGCACCCCGTCAACAGTCGCTTGCCAACCGGGGTAAGCTATCTCGCTTAACACCAGCACCCCCGCCGAATTTGCCGTCACCTGCACTTCCAATTGATTGGGGCGGAATAACGTCACTGTGGCTTGCTCGGTGACGGCGTCGTCCCCATTTCCACGGAACCATGTTGCCAGGCGGCTGGCCGTTGCTGCATCTACCAGCGCCACGCGCCGGGCATCAAAATCGGGGGCGGCCATCCGGGCGACCATCTCCGCCGCCGGGGCAACTGCTACCGCATGCACCACCCACGCCCGCGGCCCAACATCATCCAGGCGATGCACATAAGTTGTGCCGTCCGCTGCCGGTTCCTGGTAGATGATGGTCGACGGCGCGTACAATTCTTTGCGCCACGTGATAACATATTTTACGTTGAGCAACTCCCACGCCCGTTCGATGCGCATGGGGGGGGCAAGAAATGCATCGTAGCGCGCTAATCGTAGTGGACTGGCCCCCCACAAATCTTGCAGGGCATACGGCACACCGTAATTATCGTACAGCCGAAATTCATTGTACACCCGAAACAACTCGCCCGGCACGGCATCTTGCTCAATGGCCCGCACCGCCGCAGGTTGTTGCGTGTGCCACTCTGGACGTTGCGGATATAGATTGGTTTTCCAATTAATAGAAAACAACTCAAAAACAATCAACGCACCCACCGCGCTGATGAGGATTGCGGGGGAGAGTTTACTGGCTACGCGAATTACTCCCCAGAAAAGCGCCAGGATCAGCATTAAAAAAACAGCCCGCTCAAGAAGCTGATAAAATTGACTCTCTGGCGACCAGCCTGTATCGTTCAACCCGTAGAAAAACGCCACTACCAACCCGACGCTTCCCAGCGTGAGCCACCCCACCAGGCGCGCAAACGCTGCTTGCCCCCGGCCGGCGGCAGCCGTCGACTGTCGCCCCCATTGCTCAATGTACTGATACCCGTACCCTGCCAGCAGCGCCAGACTGAAGGCTACCACAAATGCCCACCGCTCCTGTCCCCTGAAAATAGAAAATCCAGGTACGCTCAAATAAAGCGGCGCATACAGAAACGTATTGCCGCCGAAAGAAATGAGCAACGCCATCCCCCCCCAAATACCCCAAAACGTGGTAGCCCTGTCCCGTCGCAAGAAAATCGCCGCCAGCGCCAGGAGCAACCCCACTGCGCCCACAAACAATGGCGAATACTGGCTCACCACGCCTGGCAACAAAAACTGAATGGCATCGGTCAACGGGAAACCACCTGCCATTTTATCGTACAGCCCCACCGCACGCACCGAAAGGCGCGTGTATTCAATGGCCGGCAGCAATTGTATCGCCGCCAATCCAAAGCCAACGAAAACGGGAATGGCAAGATACAAAAGGCGCGAAACGAATTGCGGGTCGGGTGAGGGTTGCCGTTTAAACCTAAAAACCTGAAACAGAAAATATGCCACAAATGTGTAGCCCACCAACATCCAACTTTGGGGATGCCCCGCCAACAACGCCAATCCCCACGCGCCGCCGGCGAAAACCAAATCACGCCCGCGAGGACGGGTACGCAGCAGCACAACGCTGTCGCCTTCCGCCCGCGCCAGCAGTGCCCGGTCAAGAAAAAAGAGGATGAGCGGCAGCCACACGTCCACTTCCAGCACAGCCAATTGCTGCGAGGGGTAGCCGGTGAGGTAGCCACCAAATGCAAACACCAGTGCCGCCACCAGCGCCGCCCCGCGCGATTGCGTCACTCGCCGCGCCAGCAAATACATAAACAGGCCAGCCAGCCAAAAATGGAAAATCGCTTCCAATTCCAGCGCAAACAGGCTAAACCCTGCCGCCGTCAACCCAGACAGCCCCAACGTCAGCAGGCTGAACGGGTACAGCACCGCGCTTTGCACATCCGCCCAAAACGGTGCTCCGGCATAAGTGTACGGATTCCACAGCGGCAATCGTCCGGCGCTCAACTCACGCGCTTCAAAAGTGGAAAATGCCCAGAATTGATGCGAAAAATCTCCCGGTGGGTACGACTGCCGGTCGGCAAGGTGGGGGGTAATGAGCCGCCAGTGAAAAAGCAATACCAGCACCAGCAATCCCACTACCACCAGCCAATCCGAATAGTTCCAGGTTTTCAGTTTCGGGTTTCGGGTTTCGGATTTCAAGTTCAAGGTTTCAAGTTCAAGGTCTAGAGGAAAGTAGTTACGCTATAAACATATCTGGTCATTCGTCCCGGCCCACCGTCACCGTTCCCAGATCAACATAATCCAAACCGGTATCGGTAAAGAGGCGCTGTCCATCCGCCGGATTGTACCACCCCGCCACCAGCCGATACACGCCCGGCATCGCAGCGGCGGGAAAGCTCAGCCCGTGATGGTCATTAATTGTCTGTTTCACCACCCACCCGCTGGTGGGCAAATAGCCGCCCACCGGCGCGCCATCGTGCTGAGCCGCCAGCGCGCCATTGCCAGCCAGCGCCTGCAAAAAAACAACGTAATTGGCCGGGGGGACGGTCATCGCTTGCCACTCAAAATTCACCGGCAGCACCGCCCCCGGCTTCACTTTATCAGAAAAAGATATGCCCTGCAAGTGAATTGTATTGCCAAAATTCACATCCATATTTTTCGATGTCATTGCCGCCGCGCCCGCTACGCCGTAGCGCACCAACCGCGCTCCATCGGGAAACCAGGTGTCTTCAGCCTTAAAAACGTTCTCTGCCAGCCATCGCTCGGCGCGATTGTCCGGCTGGGCCGGCTGCCACCCCACCGACACCAGCCACACCTGCGACACGCTTCCGGCGATGCTATTCTCCAGCAGCGGGAACGCCGTTCCTGGCAGGGGGTCAACACTCTGCGCAAACCCCAAAAGCGGGACCCGCGCCTTAAAATCGTTCATCGACACGTGATAGTCTCGCTGCGCTACTGTGACAATCGTTTCCAACCCACTTGACTCGCTTGCTGCCGTCGTCAACGCCTGCAAATAGCCGTCATTCTCCGGGCCAAACTGGCGACGGTCGGTGTGGTGATAGCGCGTCAGCAGCGTGATTGTCACTCCCAACGCCACCAGCGCAATGGGCAGGGTAAAACGCGCCGCATTCATCGCCCGCCGAAAAACGATTTGCCACAACAACCAGCCGGTCAAAACAATGAACGTCAGGCTCAACGCCAGTGCCAGCCCATCGAACTGACCGGGCTGCCACCACACCAGGTCAGAGTTTGCTACGCTCCAGTTTTGCACCTGACCCACAATCTGACTGGTGGAAAAATCGGTGAGGGCCGTGGTTTTTTCCAGGAAAAATTCACCACCGAATTGCGCCTGCAAGGCGCCCAAAAACACCCAGGGATTGATGGTAACGCCAAGAAGTTGGATGAAAAACGAGGCAAGTATGAGTAACACCACAAACCAATGTTTCCAGTTGCCAATTGATAATCGATCATTGGGCATTGCCAATTGTTCATTGATCACCGGCGCAAGAGAGACCGCCAGGAATGGAATTACGGGAACCATAAACCGTGAGCCCCACGACAGCCCTTCGCCAGAAGCCCAGGCCGAAAAGAGCAGCACGGTGACGCCCACCACGCCGGCAATGAGCCAGCTTTCGGCAAGATGTGTGCGGCGCAACTTGAGCCAGCCGGGAATTGCCAGCACCAGGACGGGAGAATAGATGAACAGCCCGCGCAGGGGGCTGAAAAGCAGTTTATACAGTCCCAACAAAATATTTGGCGTGAAAATACTCAGATCGTAGCCGGTTTGCAGCGGATTGCCGGAACGCGCCCAGTTGTACCAGGCAAAAAGCATGCCGGCCAGCGCCGCACCGACAACAAAAAGCGCCACCGGCACAATGGCCCGGCGCCAGGTTTGGCGGAGGTAGAACCAACGCGGCCCCGATGCAACGCGCAACGAAACCTGCATCTCCGGCGGGGGTGTTGCCAAAACTGCCAGCAAGTACAGCCCGAACAACCCTAGTAACAGCAGGTTGTTGGCGCGCGCCAGCACGGTGAGGCCGCCCGCCAACCCGGCGACTGCCAGTCGCCAGCTGCCCCCTTCCTGTCGATAGGCCAGCAAAAGATACAAGGTGATCGTCAGCAAGAACCCGGCCAGCGTGCCGCTGAACAAATATTTTGCGTATACCCAGGCAATGGTTCCCAACCCGTACACCAACGCCGTTACGCTTGACGCCCGCGCGGAAAATCCCAGTCGCAGCAAAATCGCAGCCACCAGCGCCCCGGTCGCTGCGGTGAGCAGCGCATTCAGCACAGAAACAGTCTGCAACATCCCCAGACCGGGCAGCATCAGCGCCAACCAATACAGCGGCGCTTGCGCCAAACTGATCGCCAGCCCTTTTTTAGAGTAGACGTGCCCGCCGGCGCCGAAAAAGCCCTGCGCCTCCGACGGGGTGGTCGTCCATTGCGTCCAGGCGATCTGATCGGTGTGGAGTTGCCCAAACTTCACCAGATTTTCGGTGACAGCGAAGGTGGATACTTCATCCACGGAATGAAAACCGCCCCGATAGCTGAGCAAATACACAGCAAACAGAAACAGGGCAATGACGATGCTGAGCTTTGGGTTTTGAGTTTTGAGTTCTAGGTTTTGAGTTCTGGGTTTCAAGATTCAGGGTCGCAAAGTTGCAATCAACTTGTGGCATTCAGCAATTAGGTTGCAGTTGTTAATTCTCACCCGGGTATCACTCCACTGCCGGGGGCAAGCTGTCCGGGTCGAGCTTGCGTTTGATTGCCCGCTCAATCTTTTGGATTGGCGAGGCCTTCGCCTCCGATTCCAGAGCGTCTACCACCAAACCGTCATCTACCTGCCCAATGCCGTACACGGCCTCCAACGCCTCGCGGTGCAGGATCAACCACGCATACAAATCGGCTTCGGTGCGGTCGGGGAAGCGTTTTAGAATATCCCGCTTTCTAATCTCAGTTACCAGTGGCATATAGACGTTGTCGTACCAGCTCGCCACAGCTTCTTGCCAGGAAATCTCACACGAGCACTCAACTTCTTTGTAATATTTATGAACGGTAATATTTTGCAGTAGCAATTTGTAGCGTCCGGGATTGGTCAGTTGGATGTTCTGATCGGGGCGAAGTTTGTCGAGTTCGGTGACTTGCAAAAAATTGGCCGCCCCTGCTTTGATGAGCACGCTGTCCATTGTGTCCTCTGGCGCCAGTAGCACGGGGGTAAGATATTCCGTTACCCAGGCTTCGATGGTTTCACTCTTGTTGGCCCGCGCCACCGACACCCGGTGATTGCCATCGCGCACAAAATACACCTCGCCCACTTTGTAAAGCTCAATCGGTGGAAACCCCTGGAACGAGGTCGTCAGATCGTAAACTTGCCGCCATCGATTTTCTTGACTATCGTGACGAGGCAAAAATTCGCGGGTAAAATCATGATAGCGCCCCACACTGCCGACAATTTTCTCCAGCGGCACATCTTGCAAACCCAAATAGCGGGTATGGTCAAGCTTTAACGTTGAGCGCACTTCTTCAAAAGGGAGCAACTGATCCGACTTGCCGCGCAAAACACTCATCGCCGAGTGAATAAACGCTCGGGAGCGGACATCGGAAAATTTTCTATTGGATTCGTGAGACAGGCTTTCCATCATACCACCTCAACCAAACTGTTGTTCTTAAAGGCTTGTCAAGCCAACAATGCCTGATGATTCTACCAGTGGATACCTATTGCGTCAAAGTAGTACCGGCAAACAAAGCGTGGCCGGTTTCTTGTATCTTAACGGCAAACAAGTAAAATGCCTGCATAATGAACAAACCCAACAATCATTTATGGCGTAATCTGATTATCCTGGCTGTAGTAGTAGGGCTGTTCTGTTTTTGCGCGGCTGCGGTGGGTGGTTTTACTTTTTACAAAATACAGCAGAACGTCTCGGCAAAAAATCCTGTTGCAAGTGCCCATTATGGCAGCACACTCTCCCCGCCGACACAAACGCCGACCCAGCCTCCCTCGCCCACCCGTGCAATTATCACGTTGCAGGTGCCCACACCTGACACACCGACCCCCACCCCCACTGCCACCGCAACGCCAACCGCTACAGCCCCCGCAGACACGCTCGAAACGCTGCTGGCCCAAACCGATATTCCCATCCGCGACCTGCGCACTCTGGCCAGCCGATTGAAATACGGTGGACAGGGCCTGCCCGCCGTGGTCAACGCCACCCCACCGGCCTTCAACCTGGGCGACACCAGAACCTTTTGGATTGCCGATGACAGCGGTGACACACCGCAACAGCTTCAGGCAACAGCCAACCTGGAATTCGTAACGCCCCACACATACTGGTGGGTTGAAAATGGCTACGCGGTGAACGAGAACGCATTGCGCCGCTCTGCCGAGGTATTTGAGGCACGCACCTATCCCACCAACCACGCCTACTTCGGCAGCGAATGGACACCCGGTGTAGATAACGATGTCCATTTGAGTATTTTTCTGGGCAACGTGCCGGGCGTCGGCGGGTATTACGCTTCGCTGAATGAGTTCTCCACCGAGGTGAACCCGTACAGCAACGAACAAGAAATCTTCTTTATTAATCTTAACGCACTGCAACCAGGCAATGACCGTTTCGACGGCGTACTGGCCCACGAATTTCAACATATGATCCACTGGTATCAAGATCGCAATGAAGCAACGTGGGTCAATGAAGGGTTGAGCGAATTGGCCGCCGCCTTAAACAGCTACGATGTGGGCAACGCCAAAAATCTCTTTCTCCAGCAGCCCGATTTGCAACTTACCGCCTGGGGCAAAACGCCTGCAACGTCTCTGCCGTACTACGGCTACAGCTATTTGTTTATGACCTACTTTCTGGATCGCTTTGGCGATGATATGTTAAAAAGCGTGGTGGCCAATCCACGGAATGGTATTCAGGGCTTTGAGCAGACACTGCGCCAGGCCGGGGTTGCCGAAACGTTTGATGATATTTTCGCCGATTTTCTGATCGCCAATTATTTAAATGATCCTTCGTTGGCCGATGGGCGCTGGGGCTACCAAAAACTATTGTTCGCGGCGCCACGCCTTGACGCCAAACAGAACACATTCCCGGTAACCGTAGCGACGACCGTCCACCAGTACGGCGCAGATTATGTGGAAATTAATACTGCTACGCCGGTGACGCTGCAATTTTCCGGCAGCACACAGGTGCAATTGGTAAATAACCAGCCCCACAGTGGACGCTACCAGTGGTACAGCAATCGCGGGGACGACAGCGACGCCACACTCACGCGCCGGGTTGATCTACGGAACGTATCTGCGGCCACGCTAACGTATTGGACCTGGTTTAATATTGAAGAAGATTGGGATTACGTTTATCTTGAAGTATCAACCGACAATGGCAAAAGCTGGACCATTATAAAAACGCCCGGCAGCCGAGACACCAACCCCAGCGGCAATGCGTATGGTCCCGGCTACACCGGCTCGTCGGGCGGATGGATGCCAGAGCGCGTTGAGCTTGCGGCGTATGCGGGGCGAGAGATCTTGCTGCGTTTTGAATATATCACCGATGACGCCATCACCGCGCCCGGTTTCACGCTAGATGACATTGCCATCCCTGAAATTGGATTTTTTGATGATGCAGAAACCCCCGACCCCACCTGGGTGGCCGAGGGTTTTGTGCGGATAGATAATGTTTTACCGCAACGGTTCAGGGTGCAAATTATTACCCTGGGTGACCCACCTATGATCACGCAAATGCCGCTGGATGAAACCAATAACGGCAAAATCACAATTGGGGGGACAAACAGGCGGCGGTTTGTGGCCGTGTTCAGCGCCCAGGCACCCGTCACCACTGAAACAGCCACTTATCAATACTCCATTACGCCGTAGCAATGCGCGTTTCCAGCGTATTGAGCAAGGCGACAATTTTGTGCGATGCCTCTGTGGCGCGGCTAAGTTCCGCTGCGGCAACTTCAGCATCACCCTGATTGTGGTTCAACGCCGTATTGTAACAGAGTTTATGAAATTCAAGATGCGTGTTTTCCAACGCCTGAAACTCTGACATGTGGCGGTACGGGTCGGCGGCGGGGCCGGAATACCACTTGCCCAACGCACATTCGGTGTGATCTTCAAGCGTGTTTTCGTCGAGTGTTATTCGTCCCCTCAGCATTTCTTGCAACCGGTCTATCCAGTGCAAATGCGCCTGTCGGAAAAGCTCAAGTTGTTGAGCCAGATCGGTTTGCTCCGCCGAAAATTTGAATTCGGCCACCGTGAGGGTAAGGTCGCGGGCCAATTCGTTCAGCGTGCGGGCCGAATCGGCAACCTGTTCGACCTGGGCGCTCATCTCTTCGGCAGCGGCATTCACTTCCTGCACCGCAGCGCCATTTTGTTGACTCACGCTGGCAATGGTGTTGATAACCTCCGTTACTTCGGCGGAGCCGGCGGCCATCTCCTCAGTTGAGGCGGTGTTTTCTTCCACCACCGCCGAGACGCTCTCCATTGCCCGGACCAGGTCTTCACTTGAGGCGCTCATTTCTTGCGCAGCGGCAGAAATTTGCGATACCTGTTGCTGCACATTTTCTACCGTATGCAAGATGTCGGTGAGCGCCTGCCCCGATTCGCTAGCGCGGACAACACCTGCCTCAACCTCGCGCCGACCATCTTCCATGGCGGTCACGGCGTCGGTCACGGTATGTTGAATGGTTTTGATCAAGTCGGCAATTTCCCTGGTAGCGGCAGCAGATTTCTCGGCCAGCTTGCGTACCTCATCGGCCACCACGGCGAAGCCTTTGCCGTGTTCACCAGCGCGGGCGGCTTCGATAGCCGCATTGAGGGCCAGCAAGTTGGTTTGCGCGGCAATATCATCAATGGTTTCCACAATAGCGCCAATTTGCTGTGAGCGATCCCCCATTTCTTGCACCCGCTGAGCAGAGAGGTTAACTTTGTGTTTGATAGCTTCCATGCCGTCCACAGTTGCAGCAACGGTTTCTGCACCGGCCTGCGCCACACGAGCGGCTTCGGTCGCTTGAAGCGCACCGTGCTGGGCACCTTCAGTTACCCGGTCAACGGCAGAGGCAATTTGCGTTACACGGTCCATCGACTCGCTCACGGCGCGTGCCTGTTCCTGCGCCCCCTGTGCTACCCCATCAACAGCTTGTGCCACTTGCTGAACGGTGTTGTTTGCCTGCGCAACACTTTCAGTTTGCTGCGTGGTGCCTGCCGCAACCTCCTGAATGGTTTGGGCCACTTGTTGAGCCGCCGCGCCCGCATCGCCTGCAACCGTGTTCAGTTGCTGCGCCGACTGGCTGAGCGTGGCTGCACCCTCTACCACCCGCCCGACCATCTGCTGCAAATTTGCAATCATTTGCACAAACGCATTGCCCAATTCGTCGTCAGCAGATTGTGGCGTAACGGTGACGGTCAGGTCACCCACTGCCAGTTGGTTGGCCACAAACGCCATATTTTTCAGATAAGCCAGCATACGGGTAAAGGCAGATGCCATCTCTCCCAACTCGTCTTTGCTGTTGACCGAAACTTGCTGGTTTAAGTTGCCGGCAGCAATGCCCTGTGCCGCCTGGGCCACAGTCTTCACTGCGCCGGCGATAATCTGGGCCAATCCAATGGCCACGGCTGCCCCCACAACGACAACCACCAGCCCAATGCTCAAAATGATTGTGCGCGCCAATTGAATGGCCTTGTTCACCTCAGCTTCGGTTCTCGCTTCTTGTTGTTCAGCCACAGCGGTTATTTGGTCTAGCAACGGTTCCAACTTTTGCACAGCGTTACGAAACTCTTCTGTATTGGCGACAACTTCAGCATCCGCCTGTACCAGGCTATTCAAAGCATCTTCATATTGATTAGATAAGGTAACTAATCCCCTTTTGTCCGAATCATACATCTCTGTCTTGTTCACGTCAGCAGCAAATTTTTTATTGGCATTGTCCAAATAGTTGATGAACTTCTCATCTCTGGAGTACAGGTATTCACTTTCGTTTTGCTGCATTATAAGTACATCAATGAGCAGCTTGTCATCTCCCATTGATTTGACCACGCCATAAACCTGCCCAATTTTGCGACTCAGTTCCCCTTCCAGACCAGCGTTGGCATACCCTCGCATTTCAAGTATATCTACTGTTTGCAAAAATGTCGTTTCGTATTTGGTGATGGCTTCGTCAATAGCGGTGGTGGCAGCCACTAACTCAGCGTCATCAGGTTTCAAGGCACGAATGTCGGCCATGTTTTGGTGAATTGAGGCCACATCTTTTTGTAGTTCCACGACATAAGCTTCCTTCGCCTTGTCGAAACCCTCTGTTTTATAGCGCAGCAGAAAATCTTTTTCCTTGCGCCGGGCGGTGAGCATTGCTACTTCGCTATCTGAACTGAGCTTGGCAATTTTGTTCTCTACCTTCAAAAAGCGATGAACCGTATTTTGCACATGTGCTTCGCCAAGCCAGGAAGATGTTCCCAGCAACACCGTTAAGGCAATAACAAACCCAAATGAGCCAATGAGCTTACTTTTTATTTTCAGATTGTAGAACCATTGAAACATAAGCATCCTCGCAATACATTTGAATATGGTTGGTATTTACACAACCCTTTTTCCCCTCACATAAGGCACAGAAAACTTCGGTATTGCTGTCCGCTCCCAAAGGGATCGAACCTTTGGCTTCCGGCAAAGCGGGATGCGCTTCTTTGTCCAGCCCAGCGGACAGCAGAACCGAAGTAATTTATGTATCCATTATCGGCAGATTTTAAAAATGCCACATAAAAATTGCGTAAAGAATCTTGACGACTCCACTGAAAAAAGCATTTACCTCACGCAAAGCCGCAAAGTCGCAAAGATTTCAAGAAGGATTTCTATATTTTTCGTGTATTTTGAGGTGCAAATTTTCTCTTTTTTCTTGGCGTCTTGGCGCCGCCTGTGCCCTGCGGGTATTGCGCGAGAACTTTTTGTTTTTTCAGAAGCGTCATTTTGACACAATAAAAAAAGGCGCTTCGCCTAAAGGCGAAGCGCCGGGGAAAGTTTAACGAACGTAATTTTTATTGTGCATCGCGTGCGCAGCGGAAGCCGAGGTCGTCATTAGCAGTAATATCGGGAGCGGCGGCGTTACGGTTGAAGGTTGTCACCTGGGGTGCTTCCTCAAACCAGGCTCCCCCCCGCGTTACACGAAAGCGTTCGCCGTAGTATGGGTTATTATCGGTACTACCTTCGTAAGGCAAGAACCAACTGGCTGTCCATTCCCACACGTTACCGGCAATGTCTTCTACGCCATAGGGGCTGGCGCCGTCGGGGAAGCTGCCAACAGCGGTGGTGTCTCTAAGGCCGGTGTCTTTTACGTTTGCCAGCGAAGCATCAAAATCTTCACCCCAGGGGTAGGTGCGGCCGTCATCACCGCGAGCCGCTTTTTCCCATTCCTCTTCGGTGGGTAGTCGTTTGCCAGCCCATTCACAAAATGCAGTGGCGTCGTTCCAGGTTACTTTCACCACCGGATGGTTGCCCTTTCCTTCAGCGTAACTCTTCCAATTGCGGTTGCTACCTTCCTTTTCGGCGTCTGTTACGTACCCTGTAGCATCTACAAATTTGGCAAAATCATCGTTTGTTACTTCAAATTTATCCATTTCAAATGCTGGCAGGTCTACAGTGTGAGCCGGCGCATCTTCCGGGTCGCCGTTGTCTGAACCCATTGTAAAAGGACCAGCCGGAATGAGGACCACTTCGGTATCAATAAGTGGGGCAGGTTCTGCGGTGGCTGTCGGTTCCTCTACAGTCGCCATTTCGCCGCCTTCAGAGGTAGCTTCAACAGGCGCCTGCGTTGGGGTGAGTGTGAGGGTAGGCTTTGGAGTGGGCGTTGGAGGTGCAGGTTTTGGGGTGGGAGTTGCCAGCACAATTTTGGTCGGGGTGGGTTGGGCGTTGGTTTTAGTTGTGCCACCTTCGTTTCCCGATGAACCACAAGCAGCCAGGCTCGCAAGCAGCACCAAACTCAATAGCACATAGAATAGCCGTTTCATTTTATGGGATCTCCTTTTATTTCCTCTGCAAACACGTTCTTAATTTGTTACCCTGACAGTGGAGTATAACAAGAGATATTTTTTTAGTCAATTGTAACTTGCCCTAGCTACATGCTGCACCTCAATAAGGATGGGAACAAAGCAACGCTGCCCCCATTGGGTGTTCTAACCCATCTTAAATACCCTAGAGATGTGACATTCATCAACATATAAAGTGATTATTGGTACTGTTAAAATTTGCATATTGTTGTAATATTAATGTGTTGCTTTGTCCGGGTCATCCTCGTTAGTGTAAAATGCTTTCTGTAAAATTGGCGGAGAAGTAAGCCATTGAGT
>CAYPUV010000038.1:0-22467 GCA_964413895.1 uncultured Anaerolineaceae bacterium | reverse complement strand
CGCCGGAAACGTGCAAAATCCGCACTATGAAGGCACATTCGTGTTCACCAACGATTTCGCCGCGCTGTTGCCCGATGTGCCGCAAACCCCGTCGCCCCCCGTCGCGGATGACATCACCGGCTTACTGAAAACTCAACCCGAAGCGGGGACGTGCCGCGTCATCTGTTTTTCGCCCCGGCACGATTTGACTCTGCCGGAAATGTCGGTGCCGGCATTGCGGCGGGTGGTGGATGTGTGGGCGGCGCAATATCTGGAACTCGGCGCGATGCCAAACATAAATTATGTGCAAATTTTCCAGAATCAGGGTGCGATGATGGGCGCATCAAATCCGCATCCACACGGGCAAATTTGGGCAATCCAGACCATCCCCAATGAACCCGCTGCCGAAGACCGCACCCAGCGCGAGTATTGGGCGCGGCACGGGCGTTCTCTGCTGGGCGATTATCTGCAGTTGGAATTAAAATTGGATGAGCGATTGGTGGCGCACAATGAGCATTTTGCGGCAGTTGTGCCGTTTTGGGCGGTGTGGCCCTTTGAAACACTGGTCATCAGCCGCCGCCATGTGCCATCTGTTGATCAATTTTCTGCGGATGAGCGCGACGGGTTGGCAGACATTCTGAAACAGCTCACCACCCGGTACGACAATCTTTTCAACGTGTCATTCCCGTATTCGATGGGTTTTCATCAACAACCCACTGCTGGCGCAGCACACCCGCACTGGCATTTCCATGCCCATTTCTACCCGCCGCTTCTCCGTTCCGCCACCGTGCGAAAATTCATGGTCGGGTTTGAGATGCTTGGTATGCCTCAGCGTGATATCACCGCGGAACAAGCCGCGCAACGCCTCCGCGACGTGCCTGCGGTGCATTACAAACAGCGCTGATGCCGTTTTCCCTCAAATCTTTACGCAAAGTTTATGGCAATCTGGCTTATTTTATTCAATAATCATTTGCGAACACGGTTAGAGTGCCTATTTCAATTGAAGTAATCTGCCTCACCACGGCAAGCGATAGCGGAATGGCGCAGTGAACAGCAGCGCCAACATCCACGCCCACCTCGTAACCCCTGCCATCACCGTGGATGAAACCACTGGTGGTGTGTAGCACGTGAATGATGCTGTTTTTTGAAAACGATAGTTTATTGAAGGAGTAAGGTTATGGAAATTCATCTCAGTAAGTCATACAAGTTTATTTTGTGGCTCGTTGGGATATGCACGCTGGGCGTTGGCGCACTACTGATGTGGCTTTCTACCCGGACTTGGCCCGGCGTTATAGACCAGGAAGGGATTACCCTTCGGAACGGCAAACGGGTAGAGTGGAAGCAACTTTCAGATGTACAACGCGTGACGGTTGTAGACAGCCTCGGCAGGAGAGTGACAGGCCGTTTGGAGCTGGTGTTTGGAAAGACAAAAGTAAAAATCGTCCCTCAATCACTCGCAGAAGGTCAGGCGGCGCTAGACTACGTGAGTCAGATTCTCGGAGGGGAAGTTGCTCCTGGATAAATGGGGGAGGTAAGCGCACGCCCTATTCGCTCACCGCAGAAGCGCGACAGGTGGCACTGTTTGCCGTGTTGGGTGAAACAAATTGGGTGTATATTCCGCCGATTATCGTTTTAATTTATCCGCAAAGTTCTTTTTGAATTGCGCCACTTTTGGCACAACGACCATCTGGCAGTATGGCTGATGCGGGTTGCGCCGAAAATAGTTTTGGTGGTAATCTTCGGCGGGATAGAATTCCGTCAGGGGCGCAATTTCCGTCACAATGGGATGGTCCCACAGCCCGGAAGCATCCGCCTCCGTCTTCGATGTTTCCGCAATCCGGCGTTGTTCATCGGTGTGATAAAAAATCACCGAGCGATATTGTGTGCCGATGTCCGCCCCCTGCCGGTTGCGGGTGGTGGGGTTGTGCGTGCGCCAAAAGACATCCAATATTTCCGCAAACGAAATTACGTGGGGGTCAAATGTGATCTGCGCCACTTCCGCATGCCCGGTTGTGCCCGTGCAAACTTGCTCGTAACTCGGATTGGACACGTGTCCGCCGGCATAGCCGGACACCACCGCTTCCACCCCCGCTAAATTTTGGAATACCGCTTCAACGCACCAAAAACATCCTGCGCCGAGCGTCGCTTTTTCGTAATTTGCCATTATCACCATCCTGAAAAATATTTCAGAAAGTATACTGATTTTGCCGCGTACACCAAACGGGCGAAAATTATTGCTTGAGATTCGCAGTGGGGTGTGATATAGTTTTTGGCAATTCATATGAAACGGGATGAACATAGCACAATTTTCTAAAACGGAACGATTAAAATTTGGCCCAATACTGGTTGGGGTGGTATGGCTGCTGTTTACCGTCGCACTCGCGCGGGCAGAGGCACCAACCACCCAGGGAGTTACCGCGCCCGATGGAAGCCGTCGACTGTGGGTACGCAGTGAATTTGCCACCGCTGAAGTGTGGCTCGCGGATGGAAACGCGCCCCCCCGTCGCCTGCTGAGCTTCCCCGGCGAAGTAATTGCCGATGCGAGCTGGTCGCCCGATGGGGAGAGTGTGGCGTTCATTCGCGCGCCGTTGGGCAGTGAAACCGACGCACTCACCGAAGTGTGGCGGCTCGATGTGGCCGGTAACCGGCTGATTCGCCTGACGCAAAATAACCTGCCCGACTATGCCCCGCACTGGTCGGCGGATGAACGCGCCATCACCGTGCAGCAAGGGGAAAATATCGTTTCGCTGCCCGCCGACCACCTTTCGGTGGACAATCACCCGTCGCCCGCACCGCAAATTTCGCCGTTGTCACGCGCCGCCATCCCCCAACTGACCGCCCCTGCCGAGATTCGGGTTGTCCACAGTCAATATAATACCTGCCGCAGTGCGCCGGTGGGGCAAATCGATTCTATCCCGTTTGAGGAATACGTGAAACGAGTTGTGCCGCATGAAGTGTTCCCCTCATGGGCGACGGCGGCGTTGCAAGCGCAGGCAGTCGCCGCGCGAACCTATGCCTGGTATCACTATCTGCAAAACCCCGCTGCCGCATGGCACGTGACTGATTGGGTGGACTATCAATATATGTGCGATACCACCGACCCCCGCACCGATGCTGCAGTGGATGCCACCGCCGGAGAGTATCTGGCGTATTTGGGCAATCCAATTGTGGCAATGTACAGCGCAGAAAACAGCAGCCCCACCCAGAGCAACCCGTATGTGCTGTATCTGCGCGCGGTGGACGACCCCGTTTCGTTTGGCTACCCTCGCAACGGGCATGGCTATGGCATGGGGCAGTGGGGCGCGCAACGCTGGGCGAGCCAGTATGGGTGGGAATATACTGCCATCCTGCGCCATTATTATAGCGATGTCACGTTGAAAACGAGTGCCGTGCTCACCGATACCGCGCCCCCGAAAGTGGCGCTGGTTCAGCCGTGGAACGGATTCTATTTAACGGGGAATCGGTTGGGCGTGATGCTGAACACGTTTGATGCGAGTAGCATTATTTCGCACACCAATTTATATTGGACAACCCCCCTGACCACCGAAAATATCCTGTGGTCATCCGGTGCAGTGGAAAACGCCAATTTTGCAATTGCCCCGCCCGTGTTGCCCGATTCGCAATTGTTGACCGGCACAGTGGTGTTGACTGCAGAAGTGTTCGATGCCACCGGAAAACGTGCCGTTTCTGTGCCGGTGCGATTCGGTGTTGATCGCAGTGACCCCACCGCGCAGTGGGGGGGAGGGAGTGCCGTGCTGACCAGTTCGCTGGCGCTGTCGGCAACCATCTCTGCTAGCGATGAAACGTCTGGCGTGGCAATGCTGGCGATAGGAAATGTCGATTGGCAGTGGGAAGGGGAGACGATGGTGCGCCAACAGACAGACGGCGGCACGTTGGGGCAAGTTATTTCCGATACCACCGCGCTGAACGGCCAGGCGGTGCGGGCGACGGTGGCGCAGGATGCGCCGGGCGTGTGGACGGCAACGGACATTTTTTTGCCGGGCGGCCAGCCGTATCGCGCCTATTTCCGGCTAAAGACGAGCGATAATAGCAGTATGGTGAAAGTGGCAACGCTGATAATTTGGGCGGGCAGTGAAACGCTGGGGATTCACGATTTGCGCGGGATTGATTTTCGGCAGGCGAATAAATATCAGGAATTCGGGGTAGATTTTTTCCCGCCGCAAAGCGGTTCGATGACCCTGCCATTTTCGGTGTCGGTGGCGTTTGGGGATGCAGCAGATATAACCCTCGACCGGTTTGCGATATTCAATTACCCCATCCCGTTTCAGAACACCCTGCCGCCCGATGCGCCGCTTGAGGCGCGGGTGAAGGTCATCGATGGCGCGGGGAACGTTGCGGCGGATTTGTGGCGGGCTGGCTTTACATTACGCGCCCAAGTTTATTTGCCGCTAATTTTTAGATGACTCCACTGGCCGCTATTTTCAGGGGAGTGTGACAGTTCCTGCGATGCAGCAACGAGAATGAAAATGTCATTCCGAGTGCGGCGAAGGAATCTCCGGTTTTGCGGCGTGGAGACTGCTTCGCTATCGCTCGCAGTGACAGAATACAGGTATCAAGGGAGGAGGGTTGCCATGCCCAAAATTGTTTTTCTTGGCGCTGGAAGCACTGTTTTTGCCAAAAACTTAATGGGGGATATTTTGCAATTCCCCGAATTAGCAGACACTACCTTCATTTTGCACGACATCGACGCGCAACGCCTGCGCGAATCGGAAATGATGGCCCATCTTGTGGCAATGATGCTGGGCGTTTCTCCCACCATCAAAACAACCACTGATCGCCGCGCTGCGCTGGAGGGGGCTGATTACGCCATTGCGATGTTCCAGGTTGGAGGTTACAAGCCGGCCACCGTCACCGACTTTGAGATTCCCAAGAAATATGGCTTGCGCCAGACTATCGGCGATACGCTGGGCATCGGTGGCATTATGCGCGCCCTGCGCACCATCCCCGTAATGTTAGAGATGACCCGCGATATGGAAGAACTGTGCCCGGAAGTGACGTTTCTGAATTACGTCAATCCTATGGCAATGAACACCTGGGCCATCAACCGGGCAAGTACCATCAAAACAGTGGGGTTGTGCCACAGCATCCCCCACACCGCCGCCGAACTGGCGCGCGATATTGGTGTGCCGTTGGAAGAAATAACCTATCTGGCGGCAGGTATCAATCATATGGCGTTTTATCTAAAATTTGAACGTGACGGAGAAGACCTTTTCCCACGCATCCAAAAAGTAATCGACGAAGGCCGTGTACCCAGTCACAATCGCGTGCGGTATGAAATGTTCAAGCGATTGGGGTACTTCGTCACCGAATCGAGCGAGCATTTTAGTGAGTATGTGCCCTGGTTCATCAAACAAAATCGTCCCGATCTGATTGAAACGTACAACATCCCCCTGGATGAATATCTGGGTCGGTGCGAAGTGCAAATGAAGGCGTGGGAATATGCTCAGCAAATAATGGCCAATCCGGCTGCGTATTCAGCAGAAGTGTTGCGTCAAAAATTGGCGGGGATAAAGGTAATGCCTACTATCCTGGAAGCGGTGGTGGGGATGTTCCAAAATATGGATGATATTGTACCCAGCGTGGAGTACGGCGCGCGCATAATCCATAGCATTGAAACCGGAACGCCGCGCGTAATTTACGGCAATGTGTCCAACACTGGCCTGATAGATAACCTACCAGCGGAGTGTTGCGTGGAAGTTCCTTGCCTGGTAGACAAAAACGGCATTCAGCCGACACACGTTGGCGCGCTGCCGCCCCAGTTGGCCGCATTGATACAGACCAACATTAACGTGCAGGCGCTTACGGTTGAAGCCGCGCTCACCGGCAAGCGCGAGTACATCTATCACGCGGCAATGCTCGATCCGCACACCGCCGCCGACCTGGACCTGGAACAAATATGGAAGATGGTTGATGAACTAATTGTTGCTCACGGCAAGTGGCTGCCATCGTTTCGGTAGCTAAAATACAAAAAGACCCAACGATGAGGTTGGGTCTTTTGTATTAATTGCAAATCGTAGCGTTATTCCGCTTCAACCGGAGCAACTTCTGCCTCTGGTTCTGTCGCGGGTGGTGTGGGGGGGGTGTAAATTTCGCCTTCGTTGATGACCACAACTTTTACCGTCGTAGAAACTTCTATCATCAGTTTAACAGGGATTTCCCATTCACCCAATGTGCGAATCGGTTCCGGGAGAACGATTTTTCGTTTATGAATGTCCAGTCCGAACTTGTCATTGATAGCTTGTGCAATATCGTTGGCGGTGACAGAGCCGTATAGCTTGTCGCGTTCACCGGCGCGGCGTTCAAACACCAGAATGGCCCCTTTAAGCTGATTAACAATTGCCAGGGCATCTTCTTTTTCGCGGGCGCGGCGCAATTCCCCTGTTTTGCGGATGGCTTTGGCTTGTTTCAGCGCGCTTGGGGTTGCCAGCACGGCCAATTGCTGCGGAAGCAGATAATTTCTACCGTAGCCATCGGCCACCTTTGCAACGTCGCCGGCCAGACCCAGGTTATCAACATCTTGTAGCAATAATACCTTCATTATTAAACCCTCTCTTTTCCAAAGGGATAGATTCAGTCCCCTAAACTTACGAGTTCAAACTCGATAAATATACAACAGAGAACGCGAATTCCCAAATTTGATGGGGCCATTTGAAACGAACAACCCTGTTCCGAAGATAATCTTTGCCACCTTGAGCCATTTGTCATTTGCTGTTGCCTCATTTATACTTGATGCGCAATTTGGCGGATGTAAAATTCGCCAAATCTCCAATGCAGATGAGGGGAATTTCTGCTACAATTTTAGAATTGGGGCGCGATTCAATGGTGTATTCTTACACTGTGACCGACCTACAGACAGGTAAAATATAATGGAGCTGAGACAATACTGGCATATTCTATGGCAGCGAGCCTGGATTCCGGTACTGCTGGTGGTGGTTGTGGCCGCCGTGAGCGCATTTACCACTAAAACGCCCCCGCCGAGCTATACCGCTTCGATGCGATTTGTGGTGGGTGTAAAGCCAGAGCAGGTCCCCGACCAATTTAATTATGACGGGTATTATGCTGGCGTGTCATCTGAATTTGTGGCCGACGACCTCTCCGTCGTGGTGAGCAGCCAGGAATTTGCAGCAGATGTGAACCGCCACCTGGCAGAAATGGGGAGCGGGTTACAGATTCCGCCGAATGTACTCAGCGGCCTCACCTTCGCCGATAAACAACATCGTATTTTACAGGTGACAATTACCTGGGGGAACCCCGATGAATTGCAGCAAATTGGGCAGGCGCTGGTGCAGGCAATTCAAAAAGACAGCCCCAAGTATCTGGCGCAATTGGGAACCCAGGGGGGGCAAGTGGTGGTGATTGACCGTCCGCTAACGCCCGTGCCCGTGCCGCCATCGCTCTCCCGCAAACTAGATGGGCCGGTGCGCTTGCTGCTGGCGTTGGTTGCCGGTGTGGGATTGGTATTTTTGCTGCACTATCTTGATACAAGTGTGCAATCTGCTGCCGAGCTGGAATCTTTGGGAATACCGGTTTTAGCCAAAATTCCCCGACACAAGTAAAATAGCAACTTGCGAATGACCCGTGATAAATGGCAAAGGAACGAAAACGATGGAATTGATAGATTACGTGAGATTATTTTATCGGCGGGCATGGATAGTGATTTTAGTCACCGCTATTTCTGCTGCCAGTGCCTTTGGCTTTAGCAAGTTGCAGACGCCGGTTTACAGTGCCAGCACCCGTCTGAGCGTGCAGCCCGCCCGCGCCGACTGGGGCTTGAGCAACACGTTGAAAGACCTGTTGCGTAATTATGTAGCCAATATTGAAACCCACACCACTGCCCAGAAAGTGATTGACTTGGCTGAGTTGGATATGAGTACTTCAGATTTGTTGAGTAAATTGTTTGTCAGCCCTGACTCTTCTACATTTACCATAAAAATTGAGGCGCGAGACACCGACCCGGAAGTGGCATACGCCATTGTCGACACTGTGGCAAAAGTGTTTATAGATGACCGCAACGCATGGAACGCGAAACAAGATAAACGTGACCGCATTGACGTAATAATGCTTGATAGTGTTTACAACCTGGGGTATCAGCTTTATAAACCAAAAACAAAAATCAACACGCTGGCCGGTGGATTATTCGGCGCAATGGTTGGTGTGCTGGTGGTCTTTTTCCTTGAATGGCTGGCTCAAGGCAACATCCGCAACAGCGAAGACGTGGAACGCATTTTGGGCGTAACCGTGTTGGGACAAATTCCGCCCCATCAGGGGACCAGCCACGCCAATGCCGGGGCGCATAAAACATCGAACCTCATCCCCGGTTTCCGTAAAGTGTAAAAAGTATTGTGTGTTCCGTGTTGCTGAAATACACAGCACGCTAATCCCCCCAACAACTTTAAACTGATACCTAAAAACTGAAACTAGGAATTAAAAACCGAGTCCAAGCCTATGACCACAGAGACACTTGTAACGCTTAATGATCCTACCTCCGTTGCGGCGGAAGCATACCGTGCTTTGCGTACCAGTATTGAATTTGCCAACGTTGATAATCCCATCAAAACACTGCTGGTAACATCTGCCGGGCCAGACGACGACAAAGATGTAACCCTGGCCAACCTGGCTGTGACGATGGCCGATGGCGGACGCAACGTGATTTTGGTTGACGCCGACCTCCGACACCCTCAAATGCACACCTTATTTGGCCTTAGCAATGCACGGGGGTTCACAGATATGTTCCGTGATGAGGCCGCATTCGCCGCGCCGCCGTTGCAGCGTGTGCCCGACACCACGTTGCACATTCTGCCCAGCGGCCAACTGCCGCGAATCCCCAGCCAAATTCTGAACTCACTAAAAATGGTTGAGGTACTTAAGCAACTCGCTTCGCTGGCAGACATTGTGCTGTTCACTGCTCCACCATTGCTTACCGTGAACGATGCCTCTCTCCTGGCTTCACACGCTGATGGCACACTGCTGGTGGTAAAAACCAATGTTTCTAAAACCAATCACATTGTAGAAGCTAAAAGTCGCCTGGAGAAGGTGAATGCCAACCTGATTGGCGCAGTGCTGTGCAATGCCCCGGTTGATGCCAGCCTAAAACATTATTATGATCTGTAGCTAAGCCCCTGGGTGGGTTTTGGCGCATGCATCTACCAAAAATCAGGATCATTAACTGCCTTTTAACGGGTTTATTCAGAAGGAGAAACTTTTCGTGAGAGGACTCATTCTATCCGGTGGCAAGGGAACCCGCTTGTATCCCCTTACCTACACCAGTGCCAAACAGCTTATTCCTTTAAGCAACAAACCTGTTCTGTTTCGGGTTATTGAAGCCATTAGAGACGCAGGCATTGATGACATTGGTATTGTCATTGGCGATACCGGCGCAGAGATTAGAAAAGCTGTGGGCGCGGGTGGTCGGTGGGGGGTGAACATCACCTTCATTCCCCAAGAACAGCCGCTAGGACTAGCCCACGCCGTGAAAATTTCACAAGATTTTCTGGGCGATGACCGTTTTGTCATGTTTTTGGGCGACAACGTTATTCAAGGAGGCATCAGTGGCCTCATCTCTGAATTTGCCGAGAGTGACTACAATAGCCAAATTGTACTCACCCGCGTGAGCGAGCCTCAACATTACGGCGTGGCGCAATTGGGCGAAGATCACCAAATTGTGCGGCTCATTGAAAAGCCGAAACATCCCCCCAGTGACCTGGCCCTGGTAGGTATTTACATGTTCGATCATCACGTTTTTGAGGCTGTAAATGCCATTAAACCCAGTTGGCGGGGCGAGTTGGAAATTACAGATGCCATTCAATGGCTGGTTGATCATCACTACCAGGTGCATCCTTATATTCACCGGGGATGGTGGATCGACACTGGAAAACCCCACGATATGTTGGAAGCCAACGGCTACGTGCTAGAAGAATTAACACCCAAAATAGAAGGATACGTTGATCGCTCTAGTGAGGTAGATGCGCGGGTAACGGTTGAAAAAGGAGCAGAAATTATCAACAGTGTCATTCGCGGGCCGGCGATTATCGGCAAGGATACACGCATTGTAAACGCCTACATTGGCCCCTTTACCAGCATCTATCACGACTGTCTGGTGGAAAATGCCGAAATATCGCGTTCGATAATCTTGGAAAACAGTCAAATTCGCAATGTGGCCCGCCGCATTGAAGATAGCCTCATTGGACGCAACGTGGTTATTCACCGGTCCCCCATTCGACCACAGTCGCATAAATTCACGCTGGGCGACAACTCGGTGGTGGGGTTATTGAACGACTAAAGTTAAAAAGAGGGTGTCACAACTTCCCGAAAACTGAATCCAGCTTCCGGGAAGTTTTTTTTTGCGAGGAAGCTACATCTTCGGCATCAAATGGAATATCCACAGGAAGGCGGTACTCACCAGCAGTGTTCCCAGTGAGATGAAGAAACTGTATTTACTGAACTCGATAAAGGATATTTTGTGTCCATTGCGTTCCGCAAGGCTGGCGACCACCACATTTGCTGAAGCGCCAATAAGGGTCAAGTTACCACCCAGGTCTGCGCCCAACGCCAGCGCCCACCACAGCGGCTCGGTGTTCATCCCGCTGGCTCCCAAACTTTTGATCAACGGGATCATCGTGGCGGCATAGGGAATATTATCCACTATCCCAGAAGCCACCGCCGACAACCACAGAACGAACATGGTGGTCAACGGCAAATTACCGTGCATTAGTTTTAAAGCTTCTTGTGCAATATCTTCGATAATCCCCACATTCACAATTGCTTCCACGGTGACAAACAATCCCACAAAGAAAAGCAGGGTTGTCCATTCAACATGTTCCAGTGCTTTGTCTGGCTCGCTGCGTGACCAAAGCAGCAACACTGCCGCTCCGGACATCGCAATGGTTGCCGGTTCCAGTTCCAATGTAGCATGCATTGTAAAACCAACCAGCACCAGCCCAATCACAATCAGGCTCTTACGCAACAGCGCTGGGTCTTTAATAAGATTTTCAGTATCCAGGGCGGCAACGTGGGGGCGTCCTCCTTCTTTGGGGTGTAATTTTTTGTGAAAAACAAAATACGAGATTGGGACAAACAACATTAAACTGACGATAACGGGGGGGGCCATATTTACGGCGAAGGTTACAAAGTCGATGTCGGCGGCAGATCCAATGAGAATATTGGGCGGGTCTCCAATGAGTGTCGAAGCGCCGCCAATATTTGAAGCCAGCACCTCGGAAACGAGAAAGGGAATCGGGCTGACACCCAGATTGGTGGCCACGTACAGCGTTACCGGTGCAATCAGTACCACCACTGTCACATTATCCAGTGCCGCCGATGTTACTGCCGTCACCAGCGCCAGGAATATCATAATGCGGAATGGGTCGTGGTTCCCCAATTTTACGGCCTGGATGGCCAGCCACTGGAATACACCTGTCTGACTCAAAATGCCGGCGATAATCATCATCCCGGTCAATAAAAAAATAACGTTCCAGTCAACGGCTTCGGCGAATGCCTCGTGTTGTGAGATAATGCCCAACCAGATCATCAGAAAGCCCCCAATTAAAGCGGCAACGGTACGGTGAACTTTCTCGCTGACGATGACGGCGTAAGTGGCTAAAAAGATGATGCCCGCAATTAATGCCTGGTTTGATGAGACTACTGCTTGTTCCATTGCTTATTCACCTTTCGTTTGCTTTTGGCTTTTGATGTATTGTGCTATTAATTCAATGCGGCTGATGTACCCGATGACCTCGTACAAGTCGTTGATGACGGGAATGCCGGACAATTTGCGGTCATGCATTTTAACAAATGCGTCTTTCACGGTGTCGGAGTCTGTAACCCATACGGCCGGCTCCATTGCGTCACCGGCAGTTTGTGTTTGGTTCAGTCTGGCAAAGTCAAGCGCGCTCTCCAGCGTAATGCTTTCAGCCAAAAATTCTTCTGGCACAACGGTCATAAACAGGTCATCAAGCAGCGAGCGCAGGGGCAAAAGTCCAACCAATCGGTTGCGCTGATTAACCACACATGCCACATTCACGCCCAATTGTTGTGCCATTACCTCAGCGACTTCTGCTAAGGATTGTTCGGGGTGGACGATCACCGGCTGTAAGCTTGAAAGATTGCGTAGTTGCGAGATGGGTGTGTTGCGGGTAATGAGATCCGCCTGATCTAATGCGGGGGCAGGTTTTGATGGTTGTTCTCCCGCTGCCGGCTCCGGGTGACGCAACCCTTCTACAAAGTTAACTGGCACAACAAACAACAATCCTTTGTTTTCATCCCAGAACCCTTCGATAACTTCTTCTGCTGCCCGCACGGCCTTTTCTAGCAAAACATCATCATCGATAACGGACATTAATGTTTTGCTGCGCACCTCGTTCGTGTCAAATAAATCGTTGATCGCACTTAATCCAACCTTTTGCAGCCAGCTCTGTGTTCGATGCCCCCCGGCACTGTGGATAATGGTTACGCCGGGTACGCCAATTTTGTGCCAGGCCTCCAGTAAGTTCGGCATTTGATTGGGTTGGTACAGAATTACAACGAGTAATTGGGTCATAGTTCCTCTCCTGAGTTTACAAGGCAATATTTTATGCCGACACATCTGCTAACACGGTAAAGTATCGGCAAGTGTTGTCGTTTTTTCCATAAAGAAGACGTAAAGATTTGGGATGAATTGGTGAAGTGTATTCCGTAGTACAGAATTGGAGAACAAAGTTGATTTACAAATGTATCGATTGTGTAATCGTCGCGGTACCTGGCACATTTATTTTTGTGCAGCGGCTCTCAGCTTGACAAACTCACCCTTTTCAAACAGCGATGTCGCAGAAGATGCCTTGAGGGGTAAAACAACGCTATTGGCGAAATATTCAAACGCGAAGTTGGTGGCGTCTCCGGCGTTCAGTCCGGGTATGGGTAGTAAACGAGCTGTTAACGGTTTGTTCAGCATTACGGACAGCGTTGCCACGTCGAGCAACACGCCTGCAATTTGCGCTGGTGTGGCGTTGCCAGGCAAGGGAACCGTATCTAATCCCGTGCCGCACACAGCAGAATACAGCAATAAATCATTTGTGGTATAAGTTTCTTCTGCGCTCCGAGCAGCCAGCACAGTGTCTTCCAGCACAGGGAGCATTATGCCATTGTAGCCGGTTTTAGGGAAGTTGGCTTGTTTTAGGCAAGATGTTAAAAATGCGGTAGCAAATAAAGTCCCATGCCCGCCGAAGGCGTCCACACCCAGGTGCTCTATTGCTGCGCCAATTGATTTTTCGGCGTGCGGGAAGGGGGCCAGCGAAAAATCAAAGCCTGAAAAATCAACATGGTACTTATTGACCAACGGTTCGATGAGTGTGCTCAACCGGGCGGCGTGATTGTTTAGGGTTGCTATCAACTCAGCTTGAGCCTGGGCAAGCGTTTTGGCCTGTTTCAGGGCACTGACGGCCAGGTCGGCAGCCTCTGTGGCAATGCCGAATGCAGGATGCACACCGCTATGATATGAGCCGGGGAAAAACGGGCCACCGGCGCGCACATTCGCCAACATTGCAAAGCGCAAATTGCCAAAACCATTGGGGGTGCTGTGTCCAATGTGGTGGATAGCTGCGGCGGTAGCCTGAATAGCGGCCAGATTGATGCCGGTTTCACTGCTGGCCACCAGGGCCGAGGTAAATAGACTTTCTGTGTTGCCGATGATTTGGGGGATGGCTTCCAATGGAGAGAGGTCGGTGGCGGGGGTGTGCGCCAGCACCGGCCCCATTGAGGTGTATTCAATGCCGTGCTGTTGTGTTTCCGTTTCCAGCCAACGGGCAAACGAGACCATCTGCTGGGGCGTGGCGGCGGCGGGCAAAATCTGGGTGAAGGGGGCGGTTGCCAGACGCAGGGTTTGGACCGTGTATCCGGCTTGCTCAAATTTTTCGCGGGCGTTGTGCAAAAAACTGGCTGCGTTGGCCACAGCGTTGCTGTCTGTGCGGTTGTTTAGCGTGGCGAAAAAGGTTATGGCCCGAATTTTCATGGTGTTCCCTCACCGAATTGTGTTTCCAGGTTCGGGCTTCAGGTTGTGCAACCCAGATCCCGAATCTGGAAACTACCTTCCTGGCAATAATTTTGAGCCGACGGCCAGGTAGCTGTACCCTTCCTCTACCAGTCGCCGGTAGTTGGCAATCATCCGTCGCCCGTCAATGATCAGGTATGGCGGTTGCGCAAGGTCTTGGATGGTGCTGGAGATGCCTCTAAACTCTTCCCAGTCTGTCGTAATGAACAGGGCATCGGTGTTGGCAATGGCCTCTTTGGCGCTGTAGTGATAGCTTATTTTCTCGAATAGGTTATTGTTTTTGGGGTTAAAGTAGTGTTTCGCTTCTTCTATGGCCAGGGGGTCATAGGCGCGAATGGCCTTTACCCCGCGTCCCAACAGCGTTTCAACAACTTTCAAGGCCGATGAATCGCGCATATCGTTGGTGCGTTTTTTGAATGCCAGCCCTAATAATGCGATTGTCTTGTTGTTAAAATTGAAGTCTGCCTCATTAATAGCCCGATCAATAAGGTACGATTTTTGATATTCGTTAATATCGTACACGTTTTTAAGCAAAGCGTAGGGCTGGTTTTGCCGGCGAAGCTGGTAAATAAGCGATTGAATATCTTTGCCAAAGCAACTGCCGCCAGCCCCATTGCTCACATAAGATCCCCATGTGCTAATGCGGTCGTCGGCGGTAACGCCCCGTTTCAGGTCTTCCATGTTGATATTGTCAAACGTTTCACCCAGGCGCGCGCCTACGCCGTTCCAGAAGGAAATATAGGTGAGCAACAGCGTATTCGCCACGTATTTAATGGCTTCTGCGGTTTCAGGGGTGGTTTCGATGTATTTGATGCGCACGTGGTTTACAAATTGGTTGTACACCTGGCGTAAAATAGCCAGGTCTTCTTCCGTGTCCGCGCCGACCACCACCCGGTCGGGACGGCGCGATTTCTCAACGGCGTTCCCTTCCGGCAGAAATTCCGGGTTGGAGGCAACGCCAAAGTTGAGAGCGCCGTGTTCGTGCATCAGCTTTTGCAGATAGCGCGCTGTGCCAACGGGGACGGTGCTTTTATTCACCAGTACTACGCGACGCTGGTCTTTGCGCCGGGCTAGCTGTTCTGCCAGGCGATTGACGGCATTGGTGTAATAGCTCAGGTCGGTTGAACCATCCAGATTTGGTGGTGTGGGCAGGCACAAAAAGATAGCCTCGGTTCCTTCGATGATGCTATCATCCAACGTGTCTACAAAAAATAGATATTTGTTCAGCGTTTCGGCAATAATGGCAGATAATCCAGGCTCATTAACGTGTTGCTCAATTTGGGCGCGTTCGCCGCTGGTGTAGGCGGCAATTTTGTTGCTGTCAATATCATATGCGTAAACTTTGTGCCCTGTTTCTGACAAAACCGCAGCGTGTGTTAAGCCAACAAATCCGGTGCCGGCAACGATAATTTTCATAAAAATACTCCTTTTGGATGTGTGCAGCTGGATGAACTGTAAAACGTGATGCGTACATACCCTCATCCTTCACGCACCACGCATTAAATCCTTGCTATTATAACGCAGATTTGCCACCGCGCCTACTGTGCGTTTTGCGTAATTTCTTTGGCTACCCTACGACCAATCTCTACTGCGTAATTGGTGCCTCTGTCCCAGGGATACACCTGGCTCATACTGGCCCAGTACAGGCCGGACACGGGTGTTTTCAAGGGGGGGATGTTCTGACTGTGGTTCAGCGGCGGCACGGGTTGGGCATAAATTTCTTTGAACAGCCAACTGGCGCGTACCCATTCCGGTTGAAAGTCGGGGTTAAATCGCTTGAGCGATGGCAGGAATTTCGCCAACAATTCGTCTTTGCTCATCCTGAAATAGGGATGGCCCGCTTCTAGATAATCACCGCAGTAAACAATGTGGTCGCCGCCGTAGTGTTCTCGACTGATGAAGTTGGTGTGTTCTACCAGTGCCAGAAAAGGGAAGTTGGCCGTTTTGGGGAGGTTAATCCAGTAGTGCTGAGCGGTTAGCCGATGCTTGAGCGCCAGCGTTATCACAATCGCCCCCATTGACTTCAGTTTGTGCAGTTGTGCCAGGTACGATGACGGCAGCGACGGCGTGAGTCGTTCCAGCAGGGTGGGGGAGGTTGTTGCCAGCACCCGGTCGAAAGTGTGGCTGCCGTCGGCTGTTTTCACTGCCAGCCCGCCGCCTTGCGGTTCAATGGCGTGTACCGGCGAGTTATATTGAATAACTGCGCCCCGTTGGGCAACTGCATCGGCGAGTGCCTGGTTGAACGCCTGGAAGCCGCCTTCAAAATAGCCCAACTTTACACTGCGCTTGTGCAGCCGCGCCCACATCCAGGCCATATTCACGTCACGGTAATATTTCCCAAACTTGCCAATGAGCAAAGGTTTCCATAGCACGCGGTAGGTTTCTGCGCCCATTGTTTTGATGAGCCATTCGTGGGCGGTGACTTTTTCCAGCGCGCGCCAGTTTCGCGTTAGCCGCAGATACACCCCGCTCAATGCATAGCGCAATTTCGCCAGTGGGGAAATCGGCAGCAGCAGATTTCGCCATAGAGGGGTGGCGGGGTACAGTTTCTCGTTGATGAACAGGGTGGTGATCGGTTGCGGGAAGAAAAGCTTGTTGCGCAACCCCAGTTCATTTATCAGGCCGATGATCGCTGCATCGGTTTGAAACCAGTGGTGATAAAACCGTTCCAGTTCCCAATCCCAGCGATTATCTTTAAAACCGGAAGCCAGTCCGCCGGGACGGTCGCTAGCTTCAAAAATGGTAACCCTGTGTCCCTGTGCTGCCAGGTCGAAGGCGGCGCTCAATCCGGCAATGCCTGCGCCAATGATGCCAATGTTCATGTCTGTTTATCCCGATTGAAAAAATAGGTTGTAACTGTTCAGACGAGGGAAAAATAGAACACGGATGCACACAGATTGACACAGGATATAAAAAATTTTTGACAAAAAAGCTGCGAAAATCTGAAACATCCGTATTACCTGTGCCCTTTGGGTACCTGTGCCCTTTGGGTACCTGTGTTCTATCTGATCCATGCTGTATAGTTACAATAGGTTTAAATATCTGCGGTGTTGTGCTGGGCAACGTTGGTGAATTCACCCCAGCTCATACTTTCCTGCATCATGTACCAAAAGCCCAGCAGGGTAATGGGCAGCCACAGGGCCGCATGCAGCACCAGCGTGTAGCCAGTTGCCACAAGCGGGTCTACCTGAAAAACTTTAAGCACCTGAATGCCGGGGCCGTCAAATGTGCCGATGTAGCCCGGCGCGGAAGGTAACGTGGTTGCCAAATTGACAACCCCGTTCATCAGCATCAGCGCAAAGAAACTAACGGTGAAGTTGAAGGCATGCATCACAAACCAATATTTCACCGTTTCTAGCAGCCAGATGACGGTGGACGTGGTAAACACCATGACCATATCGGTGAGACTACGCAAGCTGCCCAATCCATGGGTAAAATTATCTGCTATTGAGAATAACGATTGGTGAAATTGGGGGGGGACAAAGCGGCTGATGAAAAACGTATACACCGTCTGCGCCAGCGATGGTTTAAGCGCCCAAACTGCCAGCACCACCAGCGCCCCGGTGAACAGGATGCTGGCGTAGATGACGGTTTGTTTAAGCCACAGGGGAAGATTCGGCACGGTTGGCAAAGCCACCAGCACAAATACCAGCATCACCAGCCCATCGAAGATGCGCTCGACCAGAATAGTTGCCAGGCTGGCGCTCACCGGAACCTGCTCGTTCTTTTTCAATACATACGCGCGAATAACTTCGCCGGCGCGGAAAGGGTACACGTTGTTGCCCATATAACCAATTACCACTGCGGGCCACATTGTGCCCGTGGGGAGAGGCTTGATTTTTCGGAGCAGATAATGCCAGCGCCACGCCCTGGCCCAAACTGCAAAAAAATAAACCAGTATACCGGGGATAATCCAGCCGTACTGAGCAGATTTTATAGTTGCCCACAAATCAGGCAGGCGCAGGCCCCGTAATGCAAATACCAGAAAAAAAGCGCTGATTACAGCGCCCAACCAAAATTGCCATCGCTTCAACATGCCGCCATTGTACCATCGTGAAAAAAAATAACAAAATGGACGGGTAATAACCTCAATAGTTTGGGGATATTGTTTCCAAATCCGTCAGATTTTTCTCCGAATAATTGAGAAGGTATATGGGTGACAATAAAAAACACCCGCACGCATCGAATACGGGTGTAGAAGTGAAATTTAGGTGTTCTGTGCGGCACAAGAGACACAGAACGCGAAACTCAAAACTATTTACGCAGGCATCGGTGCTGCTTCAGCAGGTTCCACCAGCCCGGCGAGAATTCTCTCAATAGTCATAATATGGGAGCACACACCACGCGCTTCAAAAAACTTGCAATCACAACGCCATCTCCCGGCACTGTAATTAACAATGTGATTGTGGTGATCACCTTTGAATGTTACTTGAAACGAATCGAAGTTTACGCGATCTGGCTCTTGAGCATACTGCATTGCCTTTTCAATTTTACCGATCATGGCTGCATCCATAGACAAAACCTCCTAAAAATAGTTTGGTGCGGCGTTATAACCCCGCATAAGGTTGGTGGACAAAAAAGCACCCGCGCGCGGTTGCACACAGGTGCTCTGGATTATCAATCATATGTGATTGAGCGAATGAAAAGACACTCATTGGGCAGCAAAACCCTCATTGGTTGGCATAATCACAACATATAACTTATTACAAAATTATAGCGTGTTAAGATATGAGAGTCAACCTTTTTTACCCCACGGAATCTATACGCTGTGGCAGACAGTTGCAAACGTATTGATGGTTCAGTCAAATGGATGCGGGCTAAACGATGCCGGCGGTTTGTAATTTGTATTAAACGGTGTGGGGGTATTCCAGGGATAAACAATGTACCGGTCGGTGATGGCGCCAAAATAATCGGGGCCGGTTCCCGGAAAGAAGTTGGATTTAGGCCGAAAATGTAACACGGCTGTTTCCACAATTGCTCCCGCCGATTCAAGACGGCCGCGCACAGCAACGATGTTGATCCCCTGCGCCCAAATATCATCAACAACCAACAACCGCTTGTTTGTTACCAGCGGGTCAATGGGGAACTGCATGAATGTGGGCCAGGCCACATTTTCCTTTGGCGTGTTGGCAAAATAAACCGCCGCCGTGTGAACATTTTTGATTCCCATTGCCTCACATAAAATGCCGCCAGGGAATAACCCGCCGCGCGTAATCATCACCAGACCATCGTATTCTGCGTTGAACTGTGGCAGCAGGTGGTCAATTACCTTATCCACATCGTCCCAGGTTAAAATCTCTTGCGGGGAAAACGGTTCGGAAAACATAGTTCGAGCTTATGTGTGGGATCAAATTTAGTTACATACAAGGGCATTCGTGCCCATCGTGTTCCGTGAATAACCGAAACACACCATAGACTATTGGCATTGTACGGCAAATGAAAGATGCTGTCAATGAAAAATTGACGCGAGTGGGAAATTAAACCAGGAACTCATTGAAAAATCTTTGCGCAATTGTATGGGCAATGGTACACTTGTTAAAATGGCAAATGACAAATAACAAATGCGCAATTTGCAAAACCGATGAAAACTGATGGCAACTTTGCAATACGGCAACTCTGGACCCTGAAACGAGAAACACGCTTATGGCGGCTCAAGCCCTATACCGAAAATGGCGCTCACAAACATTTGAAGATGTGATTGGGCAGCAACACGTTACCGAAACGTTGAAAAATGCTATTGCCACCAATCGTGTAGCGCACGCATACCTGTTTGCCGGCCCCAGAGGAACCGGAAAAACCAGCACGGCCCGCATTTTGGCAAAAGCGGTGAACTGTGTTGGCCCGGAGCCGAAACCGTGCAACCAGTGTGGCATCTGTAATGCCGTCAGCGATGGTCGGTTGATGGATTTGATTGAAATTGATGCAGCCAGCAACACCAGCGTCGATGATATTCGGGACTTGCGTGACAAGGTAGGCTTTCGCCCTGGCGAAGCAAAAATGAAGTTCTACATCATTGACGAAGTTCATATGCTCTCTAAATCGGCGTTTAATGCCCTGCTCAAAACATTAGAAGAACCGCCCCCGCATGTTATTTTTGTGTTAGCCACCACCGAGCCGGAAAAAATCCCGGCGACTATTCTGTCTCGGTGTCAACGATTTGATTTTAGGCGCATAAAAGTGGTGGATATTGTAGGGCGCTTGCAATTTATTGTGGAACAAGAAGGGTTGCAAGCCGAAGAAACCGCGCTCACCTTCATCGCCCGGCAGGCAGGCGGCTCAATGCGTGACGCCATAAGTTTGCTAGACCAACTCACCGCTTACGGACAAGAGGCCATCACATTAGCGTTAGTCCATTCGGTACTGGGTACAGCCAACACCACCGCCACAAAAACATTGGTTGATTTTCTACTGACACAAGATGTCGCCGGTGGGCTAAAGGTCATCAACGATGCTGTTGGCAACGGCATTGAACCCCGGCAGTTTACGCTAGAAATACTGGAATATCTGAGAGGGCTGCTTTTAATTAAATACGGCGAAGGTCAGCAATTTCTGGGTTTGCCGCCGGAGATGATAGAAACAATGCAGGTGCAGGCTCGCGCCGTGGAGGCGAAAGAACTACTCTATGCCACGCAGTGCTTTAACAATGCCATAAAAGAGTTTAAGATAAGCGCCGGTAATGTTACCATCCCCCAACTTCCTTTGGAACTGGCACTTGTGGAAGCGGTGGTTGGTTCAGCGAAACCGGCAGCAGCTGTTGCGCCGATCGCTCTTCCGCAAGCAACGGCCCGTCCTGGCCCGGTGGCGGCAAAGCCGGTCGACGCGCCCACAGCGATGGCGCAACCTGGTTCTGCGCCAACTTCGCCGCCCGCAGCCGTGGCGCAGCAGACTCTATCGAGTACCGGTTTGACTAAAGAAAGTCTCCGGCAGCAGTGGGGACGTATTCTGGGAGAGGTAAAACAGCGCGGAGGAAATCAGGAGTATTTAAAAAAGCCAATGGTACAGGGGCTGGAAATTGATGGCAACACCATTGTTATTTTATTTGCTCCGCCCTACGACATGGCAGCCGAACGTGCTAATAAATCAAAAACCGTCATCTTGGATGCATTCCAGAAGGTGCTGGGGAAGTCGTGGCAGGTGGAATTTAAGGTGATGTCATCTGACCCGACAGCACCCACGCCTGTCTCATCGGCCAATGAGCCAGATAATCTTCAGGATGATGAGCTAATTAAAACCGCCCTGGAATTAGGCGGGCAAATTAAACATACTTCTTGATAATATTTTTAAGCAGAGGAAATGGACGATGGCAAAACGAAAACGCAGACCGGGAGCACGCCCTGTTCCCAGTTTTGGGGGCGGAGGCGGCATGGCTCAAAAGTTGCAGGAACTCCAACAGCAGATGGCTGATACGCAGGCCGCCTTGGGAGACAAAACCATCGAGGTGACTGCCGGTGGTGGTGTAATTACCGTGGAAATCACCGGTCATCAGAAAATAAACAAAATTACAATAGACCCAGAAGTGATTGACCCGGATGACGTAGAAATGCTTCAGGATTTAATTATGGCTGCGGTGAACGAAGCCATTGAAAAATCGCAAGAAATGGCATCGGGTGAGCTGGAAGGACTAACCGGCGGCTTGAATATTCCGGGGCTGTTTTAAGCTTGATTGGATAGTGATGAACGCAAAAACCTGTCGTCCACAAGGGTTCCAAAACTCGAAACTTGAAACCAAATGCAAGTAACCCCCAAACCTGTTTTGAAGCTGATAGATGAATTCTCTCGATTGCCGGGGATCGGTTCCAAAACAGCCTCGCGGCTAACGTTTTACCTGCTGCGCGCTGGCTCCGAGCAATCTACGGCCCTGGCCAATGCGCTGCGAGACTTGCATGAACGAGTAAAATTTTGCTCACAGTGCTTCAATATCACAGAAACCGACCCGTGTTCCGTGTGTGCCGATGAACACCGCGACAAATCGGTTATCTGCGTGGTAGAAGAGCCGCTTGACGTGTTGGCTATTGAGCGAACCAGAGATTATCAGGGGCAATACCATGTATTGCACGGCGCTATTGCCCCGCTTGAAGGGATTGGCCCGGAAGATTTGAAGATTGCGGAACTGATTGAGCGGGTTGAACGCACCCAGCCCAGGGAAATCATCATTGCCACCAACCCCAACATGGAAGGTGACGCGACCGCCATTTACATTCAGCGGCAACTCGAAGGAATGGACGTTGAAGTTACGCGCCTGGCGCGTGGATTGCCCATTGGTGGTGACCTGGAATACGCAGACGAGATCACCCTCAGCCGGGCGCTTGCCGGGCGAAGCAAGATGTGAGGTTGGCGGCGATAATGGAACGATGTCGGGCTGTTTTGTCCGGCTTTTTTCTTGTTTCCCAAAGGGGGGGGAGGATTTGACAGGGTTAGAAAAGGGAGTATAATCGCGTCTCGTTGTT